>CAJUEI010000161.1 GCA_910585255.1 uncultured Lachnospiraceae bacterium | reverse complement strand
ATTATTGCAGTCAGAAGATATAACAAGACACTTTTTCGCAGAGTAAATTACTCTACGAAAAATTTCTGAACTCCTAACCATAAATTATTTTTTATAATTGTTTAACTGAATTACAAAATAAATAAATTATAGAACCTTCTAAAATTTTATATCATACTTTTCTAAAATTTCCTTTCCCTTATTAAAAGAATTCAAATCAATAATATCATCTGTGTCCATCATAATATCAAATGCATCTTCTAAAGCTGCAACTAATCCCATATGCCCCACAGAATCCCAAGCCGCAATATCCTGATATTTTAAATTTTCTAACTGCTCTTCTGTAATCTCAAATGTTTCTATAAATACATTTTTATATTTTTCTAGATTTGACATAGTAGTACTCTCCTCTTCCTTCTATTTTTTACAATAAAGATTCTATCTTTTCCTATCCTAAGCATCCTATCTATTACGTTCTTTACATTCCTCCGTCCACACGAACAATCTCACCTGTTACATAAGAACTTAAATCACTTGCTAATACCATAATCATATTGGCAATCTCTATTGGCTCTGCTATTCTATGCAATGCACACTTTTCTATTGCTCTAGCAAAATCACTCTCTGACATTGTATCAATTAATTTTGTATCAACCACCCCCGGAGCTATGGCATTTACCCGAATTCCATATTCTGCAAACTCCTTCGCAAGCGATTTTGTCATTGCATTAATTGCTGCTTTACTTGCACTATACATCGTCTGCCCTCTATTTCCATCAAATCCAAGATACGAAGCAACATTTACAATACTTCCCTGCTTTTCACGCATCATTTGCCGACTTACAAATTGCGTAAACTGAATATGTGCAAAAAAGTTAATTTCAAATAATTCATGTGATTTTTTCATCGATAACATCGGAAGAAGTGCATCATAAGATATTCCTGCATTATTAATTAAAATATCTATCTTTTGCTTTTCCTTTTTTATCTTTAAAAAAGCCTCTTTCATCTGATTCTCATCTGTCATTTCAAAATAAATCGGTCTAATCCATACCTGATTTTTCTCTGCAAGCTGCAGTAAATTATATTCAAAACTCTCATTTTTCTTATGTGCACATGCCCAAATATTAGCCCCATTTTCTGCAAATACCTGAATCGTTGCATAACCTATTCCGCTGCCCGAACCCGTTACAATCGCATTTTTATTTTGGAGAAGATTATTTTTATACTGCATAACGGGTTTCCTCCCAATTTTTATTGGAAAACAGCCAATTCTTTTGTATTCTTCCTATTAATTTAAGAATTACCCCCCCGAATATTTTCTATGTATTTTATTTTCCTTTCCAAATTGAAAAATTTTATTTTTTATTTGAACTGCTGTTAAGCCGCATTGTTCTAACTGATAGTTATAATCCCCTGCATGTGGAAAAAAATCTGGAATTCCAATATTTAAAAGCGGCGGATGCCTATTTTCTTTTGCAAGATATCTTGCCACTGCACTTCCAAGCCCTCCATTAACACTGTGCTCTTCTACTACCACAATCATGCTGTACTCCTTTCTTGCTCTTTCTATAACACTACTATCTAGCGGCTTAATTGTATGCATATTGAAAACCGTACAAGATATTCCTTCCTCTTTTAATAGTTTTGCTGCTTTTAATGACTCCGATACCATCGAGCCAGCTGCTATTATACAAATATCTTCTCCTGTCTCCAATCTCACCGCTTTTCCAATTTCATACGGATAATCTTCTCGATATACAATAGAAGCATCCATTGTTCCTGTTAAGCGAATATAAGTTGGTTCGTTTGTCTCCGATACAGCCAACATACATTTCACAATTTCCATTCCGTCCGCTGGAGAAATAACCGTAATATTCGGAAGTGCACACATCCATGCCTCATCTTCTAAACTCATATGTGTCGCTCCTAAAATTCCTGCTGCAAGTCCTGCTGTCAATCCTATCAATTTTATAGGCAGCTTCATATAAGACATATTTACTCGTACCTGATCAGCACACCTAGATGCAGCAAAACTAGCATACGTTGTTGCAAAAGGAAGAAATCCCTCTTTTGCCAGTCCTCCAGCCGCTCCTATCATATTTTGTTCTGCAATTCCAAAATTGTAAATTCGATCGGGATACTCATTTTTAAATCTTTCTAAACCAGAAAAAAAACATAAATCGGCTGTCAACATTAAAACAGAAGCATTTCTTTTCGCCAATTCCAATGCTGCAACACCCAGTGCTCCACTTGGTCCTAATCTTGACCAGATACGGGAATTTCTTTGTGAAAATTCTATCATTCTATTCAACACCTTTCCATTCTTCCATCGCCTGCTGATATTGCTCCTGCGAAATTCTGGCATTATGAAAACGCCAATTTCCTTCCATAAATGAAATGCCTTTTCCCTTTACTGTATTTGCTAAAATAACAAGTGGTTTTTCTTCTTTTACCATAAAGGCATCTAATAATTGTTCTATACTATGACCATCTACCTCACAGACATGCCAGCCAAACTCTTTCCATTTTTGTGCCAATGGCTTCATTCCCATAATTTCTTCCGTAAAACCATCATACTGAATCCGATTTACATCTACAATTGCTGCTAATTGATTTAATTGAAAATGAGAAGCACTCGCTGCAGCTTCCCAGACAGAGCCTTCCTCACACTCTCCGTCACCAAGCAGAACAAATACTCTAGAAACTAAATTATTCTTTCTTTTTAATGCCAAACTCACTCCAACTCCAAGGGAAAGACCCTGCCCTAAACTTCCGCTGGCAAACTCAATACCAGGTACACCTTCACATGAAGGATGTGCTGTTAAACGAGAACCATTCTTTTTAAAAAGATGCAATTCTTCCTTTGATAAAATCCCCGCCTCCGCCAAAGCGGGATAAAGTGCAAGTGCTGCATGTCCTTTACTCAATATCACTCGATCTCGTTCTTCCCACTTCCAATCCTCTATACGAAAATTTAATGTTCCTATATACAGTGCAGCTAATATCTCTGTTATCGAAAGACTTCCTCCCAAATGGGCACCTAAATTTCCAGCAGCATAGGTCATTTCAATAATATGTTTCCGAATTTGACCGGCAGCTTTTCTACACATTTCTATTTTTTCTGCTTGTGCCATCACATTCCTCCATCTACTCGTATCACTTGACCTGTAATAAAAGATGCCTGTTCACTTGCTAAAAAAGCAATTACTCTGGCAACTTCTTCTGAGGTACCAAGTCTCTCCATACTGCACGCCTCCATCATACGTGCTTTTGCACCAGATTCAATACAAGCCCCCATATCAGTATCCAATAATCCCGGAGCTACTGCATTTACCCGAATTCCTACCTTTGCCAATTCACAGGAAATCGTTTTTGTAGCAAAAGCAAGAGCTGCCTTGCTGCTTCCATATGCGGTATATCCCGCTTCACTATCCATTCCTGCTACAGAAGAAACATTGATAATACTGCCGCTTTTTTGTCGTGTCATATATCTAGAAACAAGCTGCATAATCAAGATCTGTGAAAAAAAATTAACTTCAAATACCTGACGTATCACTTCCATCGATGTCATACTTAATAAACCGCCGTATGCAATTCCTGCAATATTCGCTAGAATATCTATTTTTTTCTTTTCCGAAATAATTTCCTTTATTGCCGTTTTTATCTGTTCTTCTTCTGTCAGTTCAAAATAGATCGGCTGAATCCATACCCCATTTTCCTCTGCTAACTGCTTCATATCCGACTCAAAATCCATCTCTTTCTTCCGGGCACACGCCCAAATATTGGCTCCATTTTCTGCAAATATTCGTACTGCAGCACGACCAATTCCCCGGCGGGCACCTGTAATAATCGCATTTTTTCCTTTCAACATGATTCTTGCCTCCCCTATCGTTTTATCTATGATACAAACCTATTCGATCGTTGCAATCAAAATCCCCAGCAGAATTACCAGAAGACCGACTGCTTTCTTTTTACTAACCGTTTCCTTCAATATAACATAACCCAATATTGTTACCCAAAAATAACCAGAGGATTCTAAAATAGGACCTAAAGACAATGGTACTCCCCGGTATGCTAAAATCGTCATAAAACTAGATAGAAAAAAAATCCCGTATGCTATAATAACCCGAACATTAAAATATTCCTTCCATCTGTTCTGGTAAGAACCATTTGCACTGATTTTAAGTAAAATTTGCGAAATAGAAGAGAGAAAAACAGAGCCTAAAAATATTATATAATCTATCATTATTCTTCTCCTTTTTTCCTCTCACTTGATACCACAAGAGAAACTCCTGCTATAATTACAAAGGCTCCTATTCCCTTTTGTATCGTAAATTTTTCATCAAAAAAGAGCATCCCCCAGATCATTCCCCAAATCACGGTTACTGCTTTATTTGTATAAGCAACAATAAGAGGAATCTGCTTTAATAACTGCTGCCAAACAATTGCATAGAAAAAAAGAATTCCCAAAACAATGCCATATAACAAAATAAATGGAAGAGACATTACTTGTTCTTGTGAGGCAAATTTAGATGCAATGCCTGATACAGAATAAATGGCAAAAACAAAATGTAAGATAAAGATGGACTTAAACTGTTTCATGGCTGTCCTCCGCAAACGTTCCTGTTACTTCTCTTATCACATATTGAGGGGCGTTATTGATACTAATATAAATTCTGCCTACATACTCTCCGATTAATCCCAGCATAATCAAAATCATTCCTCCTAGAATCAATAGAATCGATATAATCGAGCTCCATCCAACCACAATATCCACATATAAAAATTTACGTATAATGGTTATTATCGCATAAAGAAATCCCATTAACGCCAAAACAACTCCCATATAAATACCAATTTCTAATGGTTTTACAGAAAAAGCTGTAAACCCATTTACCCATAATAAAAATAATTTTTTAAAGGAATATCCTGATTTTCCATGTACCCGTTCTCTATGATGGGTAGGAACACATGCTATTTTATTTGTTGTTCTCAATAAAAGTCCAAACAAATAGGGATAAGAATTTTCATATTTTATCATTTCTTTTATTACAAAATCTCTTGCTATATAAAAACTGCTTGCATAAAAATCTTTTGGCTGGTGAAGCATCACCTCTCCCATTTTTTTTGCCATCCAAGTACCGAATCTTCGAAATGCAGTCTGTTTAATCTCATAATAGTAAGCATAAACAGCATCATAACCCTCTTCCAATTTATCCAATAATTGATAAAATTCATCCATCGGTGTCTGTCCGTCATCATCTAATGAAACAATTCGATCTCCTGTACAATAATGATACCCCGCCAATAGTGCTGCATGCTGCCCAAAATTTTTAGCTAAACAAATACCTTTTATCTTTTGATTTTGTTTGGTTAGTTTTTGTATTACCTCCCATACTCCATCTGGAGAACAATCATTTACAAGAATTATCTCATAATCCATGATTTCCCGCCGCTTTAATACCTCTAGAATCTCAAAAACAACCCTCTCAATTGTCATTTCTGAACCATAACAGGGAATTACAAATGAAATTTTCATCCTCTATCCTTTCTCTATTGTATAAATATCCATTATTGAACCACAATCTTTCTTGACATTTCTTTTATTAAATCGTATCCATCCCAAAGTAATGAAAAATCAGCCGTTTTTCCCATAGGAACAATTCGATCCACGCCTAATATTCCTTCCTCTATTACCCAATCTGCTAAATCTTTTGGATTGCTTCCTAAATAGGATAATGTCTGAAATTTTTTGGTTGCTATCACTTTTAAACCAGATATTTCTTCACTGCTATATTCTAGATAACTTCCTCCTGGACAAGAAAAATTTAAACTATCTGCATCCAATTCTGTTAATTCTATCCGATAAATTAGATTTGCATATTCTGTTTGAATCCTCACATCACTTTTTTCGATTGCTGCTCGATAAGCCATCGTTAATTTATCTACTGCTATAACCGGTTCGATCCTATATTTCGATTTAATTTGTTCATCAATTGCATCCCAAAATAATCGTTTCGCTTGTTCAATCTCCTCTTTTGTTCCTAACCAATAAAGTAAATGTGGAGAAGAACAGGCATTTTGATCATATAAATAGGTATCATTATAAAAATTTTGTGCGATTTCCTTCCAGTTTTTCATCTTAAGAATCTGTTTTGCATCCATTACACATGCAGAATACCGATCTGCAAAAACGACTTCCATACACCTTGGGGGAATTTTACTTTTTTGTATCTCCTCTACAGTAGAATCCCCTCCCCAAATAACACGTATATCGGATAAAGCAGAAAAAAAATCTGTTATCTCTTTTTTATGCTTATATTGAATAATTGCTATATATTTACCAGTAGAAAAGGCTTGTCTGTCTGCTATCTGTTTAATTAAACGGCATATGATTTCTGTCTGTTTAAAATCTTTTGTGGATGCCCGTACTACACATATATTTCCTGCCAATAGACCTGCCGCTAATGTATAGGCAAAATTAATGGGTACATTGGACGGAGCAATATGAAAACTAAACCCCCGTCCTATTCGATACTCTTCTGCATACTCATTTTTGAGTCTTTCTATATTCGCCTTTCTGCAAAAAAATCCAAATGTGATTAGATCAGGATAATCCCTACATTCTTTGTCCATTCGAATGGCAGAAGACAGCTCATGGAGGAAACAACAGACTTCCTCATCAAATACTTTCCGTACAGGTAATCTTTTCATCCTTTCCAAATTTTCCATACCAGAATATACTATTTTTATATCATGAGAATTTAGCTGCATATGTATCACTGCACCCCCTTATCTCTGCATTTTTAATCCTTCCCTTTACCTTAAAATACTTTCCTTTCCTCCCACAGGAACAAGTATCTTCCCCAAAAATTACACCGCAATCTTCTGTCAGCAATACATGTCCTGGATACGATTTTGGCAGTACAGAGACTACTTCAATCAATCCCTCTTCTCCCTCCTCTGCTATAGAAAAATCACTTGCCCTTCGTATTATTACATCTGAAAAAACCGAAGTATGAAGATAGCCACATTCACATTCCATATAAATTGTCCCCGTCTGTTCCACCATTCCATAATAGTCATAAACCTGTTTGATTCCACATACTGATTTTAATTCTTCCTTAAATTGTTCTGGAGACACCGCCTCCGAAAGCAGTTTTTTCCAACCTCCGCCATGAATTAAAATTCCATTCGATAAATCTGGCCGAAAACCTGTCCTTATTAGTTCCTGATAAAAATACTGCCATATCATAAAGGTAAAACCAAATAAAAATATCTTCTCTCCCTTATGTTCCTCTAAAAATTGTTTGATTCCTTCTATATCCAATTCCATTGCTTCATTTAGTGCATACAATTTATCTCTTGCAAAGATAGAAAATCCTAATATTCCTGCCCCTCTGGCAGAAAAAGCGGCTCGATCTTTTAAAAGTGCAGAAGTATCTAATATAATCATAGGAAGCCTTTGTTTTCCTATATAAGAAGAAACAATTTTTGTTAATGTTTTCGTTTGATTTGCTGCTGTTTCCTTATCTAAATAAATTCTAGAAACCTTTTGTCCCGATGTTCCAGAAGAAGTCATAGTCTTTCTAATCTCTTCTTCCGATATACTTTTTAAATCATATTCTTTAAATAAACGAACCGGTAAAAAAGGAATATTGCGATAGGTGTCAATCTCTTCTACATCAAAACCAACTGCATCTAAAATCTTCTGATACTCTCTGCAGTTTACATAGTGATATTTTGTTAAATCAGACAAATATGTTGTCAAATATAATTCCTTTTCTTTCTTATCCATAGAATAAGGCGGAATTTCTAAAATTTCACGATATTCCATCATACCATATCTCCTATTTATAATATTTTTCTAATTCTACATATAACGTTTTTCCTGCATTATTTTTAGGAATATTTTCTATATAAGCTACTTCTACCGCTGAAAAATGAATCTGAATTTTCTCTGTAATAAAGTGTTTGATTTCTTTTATAAGAGACTCCTTTGTTACAAAAATCCACAATTTATCATCTATACCGCTGCTGGCACAATCTATCTCTTTAAACTGTGTTTTTACTAATCGTTCAATTTCATCTAAATTAACACGCTTCCCAAATAATTTTAAAAATCTCTTTTTTCGCCCAACAATATAATAAAAACCGTCCAAATCTCTTTTTGCCATATCCCCCGTTACTAATTTTCCCTTTTGCTCATCTTCTTTTTCTAAATCATTCCGACATTCCGCATAGCCTAACATCACATTTGCACCATAATAAACCAATTCCCCTACGGTATTCTCTTGATCGATTCGGCTTCCATTTTCATCAATAAGCTCAAACCGTCCTCCTGGAATAGCAATTCCCATACTCCCATACTTTTCTAATGCTTTCTCTGGAGGCAGATATGCCATTCTTGCTGTTGCTTCTGTTTGTCCATACATTACCACAAAATTTTTCTTTTGTTTAACGGCATACTCTGCAAACTCCTTATGCAGTTCTTCTGTCAGTTTTCCTCCTGCCTGTGTCATCGTTCTTAAGCTTGGCAAATCCATCTGAAAGAAACGCAGTTTTTTTAGCATTTCATAAATATAGGGTACTCCTCCAAATGAAGTAGCTCTCTCCCTTATAAAGAACTCCCAAAATTCCTTCTGCATCAAAGACTTTTCTGTTAAAAGAATGGTTGCACCAACAGATAGATGACTATGAATAATTGATAGTCCATAGGTATAATTCATTGGTAAGGTGGTAATCGGACGTTCGGAAGCATCCAATTTTAAATAAGTCACAATCGACTCTGTATTTGCCCTTATATTGGAATAACTCTGTCTCACTAATTTCGGACTTCCAGTAGAACCAGATGTAGTAAGTAAAAGTGCTAATTCTTTTGATAATTTTTCTGTTGAACCATAACTTGTTTTTAAAAGAGTATATTTATATTTAGAAAATACAATCGTATAATCTGGAAATACGCTTATTTGTTCCGATGGAAGCCAAATATAATCTGGTTGATAAGTATCCAGCAAAGAATGAAATAATTCGATTTCTAAATCTTTTGCTATCATAACCGGCACGATTCC
>CAJUEI010000160.1 GCA_910585255.1 uncultured Lachnospiraceae bacterium | reverse complement strand
TTCAGTGGGAGTGCAGACTCCCACTGAAACAAGGAAGTCCCAGCCCACCGCTTTCGCTTTGGCGGCTTAGAAGCAGGGGACTTCCTTGATGAGGTTAAAATAAATCTGTTAAAAGAGAATGGAGACAGGGTAAAATGTCAAATATACATGTATTAGACCAAAATACAATTAATCAGATAGCGGCAGGAGAGGTAATTGAACGACCCGCTTCTGTTGTAAAAGAACTGTTAGAAAATGCAATTGATGCAAAAGCAACCGCTGTTACAATAGAAATTAAAGAAGGGGGAATCTCTTTTATCCGCATTACTGATAATGGCTGCGGAATTGCAAAGGAAGAGATTCCTCTCGCCTTTTTACGTCACTCTACCAGTAAAATACGTTCGGTAGAGGATTTAATGGTGGTCTCTTCTTTGGGATTTCGAGGAGAGGCTTTGTCGAGTATAGCGGCGATATCTCAAGTGGAACTGATTACAAAGGTACCCTCCTCTCTAAACGGTTCCCGCTATTGTATAGAGGGAGGAGCAGAAAAGAGTTTAGAAGAAATTGGATGTCCAGAGGGAACGACCTTTCTGGTGCGAAATTTATTCTATAATACACCGGCAAGGCGGAAATTTCTAAAAACAGCACAGACAGAAGCCGGATATATTTCAGATATTATAGAAAAAATTGCACTTTCCCATCCAGAGGTATCGATTCGCTTTATCAATAATAATCAAAGCAGACTGCACACTAGCGGCAATCACAATTTAAAAGATATTATTTATCATATTTACGGAAGAGATATTGTAGCAAGCCTGCTGTCAATAGATGCCTCTATGAAAACAGAGGCAGTATCGGTTCATGGTTTTATTGGAAAACCGGTTATATCCAGAGGAAATCGTGGATATGAAAATTATTATATTAACGGCAGATATATTAAAAGCAGTATGATTTCAAGAGCAATCGAGGAGGCATATCAATCTTTTTTAATGCAGCATAAATATCCGTTTACGGTACTGCATATCCAAATAGATACAAAATTATTAGATATCAACGTACATCCAACAAAGATGGATTTGCGGATTAGAAATGCGGAAGAAGTATATACCTTTCTCTATGAAACAATTTTTCATGCACTTTCGGAAAAAGAATTAATTACAGAAGTAACCTTAGAAAAACGCACAAAAAGAGAAGAAAAAGTAAGAAATTCGGCAGAAAAAGAAAACAAATATTCATCAGAACCAATAAAACAAACTCCAATAAAAAAAGAACAGATCATACGAGAGACCGCCATTTATAAAACCGAGAACGAGCAGCAAAAGAAATCAGCAAACCATACAAAAAATTCGACAGACGCAGAAAAACAACTGGACTTGTTTGACGGGCATCTGCTTTCAAAAGAGGCACGGGAACAGCATCGTATTATCGGACAGGTATTTGGAACGTATTGGCTGGTAGAATATCAAAATCAACTCTTTTTGATCGATCAACATGCTGCCCATGAAAAAGTACTCTATGAAAAGATCATGACGGCTTTGCAGACACAGGAATATATGTCTCAAATGGTAAATCCGCCTGTGATTCTGACGCTTTCTATGCGAGAAGAGGAGCTGCTGGTTCGATTTCGAAGTTATTTTGAAAAAATAGGATTTGAAATCGAATATTTTGGCGGAAAAGAATATGCGATACGAGCAGTGCCCGATAACCTTTTGGGAGTTGCCCAAAAAGAAGTTTTTTTAGAATTATTAGATAAATTGGGCGAAGAAGCTGCTTTACAGGGAGCAGAGAATACACAGATCATTTACGAAAAAGTAGCAAGTATGTCCTGCAAGGCTGCCGTTAAGGGAAATCAGCAGTTTTCAGAACAAGAGGCACGGGCTTTAATTGATGCATTAATGGAATTAGAAAATCCCTATTACTGTCCCCATGGGCGACCTACTATTGTAGTGATGAGCCGACATGAAATCGAGAAGAAATTTAAGCGGATTTTATAATTTTAACCTCATCAAGGAAGTCTCCCGCTTCTAAGCCGCCAAGGCGAAAGCGGTGGGTTGGGGGACTTCTTTTACTTAAATCCCGATCATAATAAATAGAAAAAATTAGGAAGAAGAGGAAATGATTAATTATGAAAAAAAAACCGCTTATTGTATTGACCGGACCGACTGCCGTAGGAAAAACAGAAACTTCGATTGCTCTTGCAAAGGCTGTTGGAGGTGAAATTATTAGTGCAGATTCCATTCAGGTCTATCGGTATATGGATATTGGATCTGCTAAAATTTCAAAAGAAGAGATGGACGGAGTTCCACATTTTTTAATAGATGAACTAGATCCTTCGGAAGAATTCAATGTTGTAGTATTTCAGAAACTAGCCTATCAATATATGGATGCCATTTATCAAAGAGGACATATTCCGATTGTAACAGGCGGAACGGGATTTTATATTCAGTCTGTTCTATATGGGATTGATTTTGAAGAAAACAAAACTGATTTTTCTTATAGAAAGGAGTTAGAAGAATATTCAGAAAAATATGGTGCAGAGGCTTTGCATAAAAGACTGCAGCAGGTCGATCAGGAATCGGCAAGGCGGATTCATGCCAACAATGTCAAGCGGGTGATTCGGGCATTGGAATATTATAAACAGACCAATCAGACCATTTCAGAACACAATCAAATACAGCAAAAAAAAGAATCTCCTTATCAGTTTGTATATTTTGTACTGAATCGGGAACGCTGTGAACTCTATCGCAGAATTGATTTACGTGTGGATATTATGCTCAAGCAAGGGTTAGTAAAAGAAGTAGAACAACTTTTAAAAAGAGGATATTCTAGAGATTTGGTGTCTATGCAGGGATTGGGATATAAGGAGATAGCTGCTAGTTTAGAGGGAGAACTTTCATTAGAAGAGGCAGCAGAACGGATTAAAAGAGATACCAGACATTTTGCGAAGCGTCAGCTTACCTGGTTTAGGCGGGAAAAAGAAGTTACATGGGTGGATATGAAGCAGTTTGGAGATAAAAAAGAATTGTTGGATTATTTATTAAGTGTTTTGCAGGAGAGAGGGATTTATAAAGCAATGGAGTATTAAGTTTGAGATTAAAATGCGAGGGGGAGTTGGGGGGAGGACGCTGGAGCGGGAAAATGATTCCTTTCCGCTGTTCCGCTCTCCAGAAAGTAGAAAGTCTAATGCTTCTGGGGTATGTGTATCCAGCCGGACGGATCGGGGTGCAATTCGCCCGTGCAGCGGGCTAAACACACCCCTTTTTTTGCCATTCAAGAATGGCAAAAAATCCTAGTGAATCGACAGAAGCATAAGACTTTCTAACTTTCCTCCGAAGTCACAGCGGAAAGGAATCGTTTTCCCGCTCCAGCTGTCTTTTTCTACCAATATAGTATCGTGGATTTTTGCATCCATAGAGGAAATTTGATATAGTATAATGGATTTCTGCATCCATAGAGGAAAATGACAAGAAAGGGATAAAGCAGAGGAGACGAAAGGAAATGTAAACTGTGGAATAATATAGCCAGAGTGCATAAGAAGTCCGCTGTGATTTCGGAGGAAAGCTAGAAGCTCTTAGACTTCTGTCGATCTTTAGGATTTTTGCCATTCTCGAATGGCAAAAAAGGGGTGTGTTTAGCCCGCTGTACGGGCGAATTGCACCCCGATCCGCCCGGTAGGATACGTCTCTATTCAGAAGTCTTAGAGCTTCTGCTTTTCGGAGAGCGGAACAGCGGGCTTCTTATGCACTCTGGCGTCCTCTTTGGAGTTTTGTTGTTGATGGTGAAAATCTTATTGAGAAAAGGAGAAAGAAACATATACCCGAAATTACAAAACTATGATACAATAAATAGCGGGCAGGAAGAGTAGGAGGAATAAGGGATAGCTGATAAAATAAAAATAAAATAATAGAGAGATAAGTCAGAAGGGAGAAAACATGAATGATATATCCAATACTTTAATGAATATTTACCAACAATTGGGCATTCGTGATGCAGTGTATCAATATGGAGAATCATTTCTTCGCCAGCTTGCTCCTCGTTTTGCAGAGATTGATCAGACGGCGGAATATAATCAGTTGAAGATTCTTCAAGCTATGCAGAAAAATCGAGTCAGCGATACACACTTTGCTGCTACAACAGGTTATGGATATAATGATCTTGGACGTGATACATTAGAACAGGTTTATGCTGATATTTTTCATACGGAAGCTGCTTTAGTCCGCCCTCAGCTGACCTGTGGAACACATGCTTTAGCGATTGCTTTATTTTCTAATTTAAGACCAGGAGACGAATTATTATCTCCAGTGGGAAAACCGTATGATACATTGGAGAGCGTAATTGGGATTCAGGAAGCAATGGGTTCTTTAAAAGAGTATGGGATTTCTTATCGGCAGGTGGATCTTTTAGAAGACGGCAGTTTTGACTATCCGGCTATTGAAAAGGCAATTCAGGAAAAGACAAAATTAGTGACAATTCAGCGTTCAAAAGGCTATCAAACCAGACCGACACTTTCGGTACAGCGGATTGGAGAATTGATTGCATTTATTAAAAAGTGCAAGCCTTCTGTGCTCTGCATGGTAGATAACTGCTATGGGGAATTTGTAGAACCAATAGAGCCTTCTGATGTAGGGGCGGATATGGTAGTGGGATCGTTAATTAAGAATCCGGGAGGAGGACTTGCTCCGATTGGAGGGTATATTTGTGGGAAGAAAGTCTGTATTGAACAGGCGGCGTATCGGTTAAGTGCTCCTGGGTTGGGAAAAGAGGTAGGGGCTAGTTTGGGATTGAATCAGTCTTTCTATCAAGGGCTTTTTTTGGCTCCTACTGTGGTAGCAGGGGCATTAAAGGGAGCGATATTTGCTGCTAATCTCTATGAAAATCTGGGATTTCGGGTAATACCGAACGGTACGGAAAGCCGGCACGATATTATTCAGGCGATTGAATTTGGTTGTCCAGAAGGGGTGATTGCGTTTTGTAAAGGAATTCAGGCTGCTGCTCCAGTGGATAGTTTTGTAGTTCCAGAACCTTGGGCAATGCCGGGATATGATTCAGATGTCATTATGGCAGCGGGTGCTTTTGTACAGGGTTCTTCGATTGAACTAAGTGCAGATGGACCGATGAAACCGCCTTATGCGGTTTATTTTCAGGGAGGACTTACCTGGTATCATGCAAAGCTTGGAATTTTAAAATCCCTTCAGCAGATGGTGCAAGAAGGACTTGTACAAATAAACCCTGTTGTGATACACTAGAAGGTGTCGAAACAGAAGAACCGTTTGCAGGCGATTTTTCTGAAGAGCAGAAAAGGGGGAGTAATATGGCATCACCGTTTGGAAGGAACAAAAATGCATGGGCACTGGTACTGTTATTGTTGGTCGGAATCGTTCTTGGAGGGTTTGTCGGTTCTTTGGCGGACGGGATTCCTTATCTAAGCTGGCTGAATTATGGACAGGTTTTTGGGCTGACAAGTCCGATTACTTTGGATTTGGGAATTTTGATGGTTACGTTTGGACTGACTTTAAAGATTACTTTGTCTGGTATCCTTGGTGCTGTTGCGGCAGTTGTAATTTACCGCCTGTTATAAGGGGCACTGTTCTATTACAGAGAATTTGCCTGGAGGGGAAATTCGTAGAAAGGACAGGGAATGAGTAAAAAAGTAAAAGAAATGGCAGCAGAAGAACGTCCATATGAAAAATGCCTGACACATGGAGCGAAAGCACTTACTGATGCAGAGCTTTTAGCTATTATTATTCGGACAGGGACAAGAGGAGAGAATTCGATTGAACTTGCCGGAAGGGTTTTAGAATCTTCCTGTATGGTACAGGGAATTTTAGGACTGCAGCATCTGACTGTACCGGAGTTGATGAAGGTGAAAGGAATCGGGAAGGTAAAGGCAGTACAGCTTGCCTGTCTTGCGGAATTGTCGAAGCGGATGGCAAGAACTCGGCTGTCGGAGCGGATAATATTTTCTTCGCCGGAAGAGATTGCCGGATATTTTATGGAAGAGATGCGGCATAAGGAACAGGAAGAACTGTATGTACTAATGATGGATGGAAAAAACCGCCTGTTGTATGAAACTTCACTGTTTAAGGGAACCGTTAATGCTTCTTTGGTCTCGCCAAGGGAGATTTTTATTGAAGCGATGAAACATCAGGCGGTTACAATCGCACTTCTTCATAATCACCCAAGCGGAGATCCGTCACCGAGCAGAGAGGATGTTCTGATTACCAGACGAATTCGGGATACGGGTGAATTAGTAGGAATTCCTTTATTAGATCATGTAATTATTGGAGATACTAATTATGTCAGTATGAAGGAGCGGGGAATTTTATAGGAAGGGAGCCAGAGTAAGATGGCACAGAATGTAATTGGTATTGATTTAGGTACCAGAAGTATAAAGATCTATAATAAAAGCTCAGATACAATACTAAATGAAAAAAATATGATTGCGATAGAAAATAAGACAAAGATATGTGCAATCGGAGATGAAGCGTATGAGATGTATGAAAAAGCACCAGATTCTATTGTGGTGGTGTTTCCAGTAAAATTTGGTGTTATTGCGGATATTCAAAATATGCAGAATTTGTTGGAACGTTTTGTAAAAAAGGTAAAGAGTACAAAAGGGGCATTTCAGGGCAATGACTTTTGTATCGCTGTGCCGACTAATATTACGGAGGTAGAAAAGCGTGCATTTTCGGATTTAATCAGCAGCTCGAAAGTAAAGGCAAAAAAGATCATGGTAGTGGAAAAGCCGGTTGCGGACGGAGTGGGAGCCGGAATTGATGTAGATGGACCTCAGGGAAATATGATAGTAAATTTTGGGGCTGATACAACGGAGATATCGGTATTGTCGCTGGGTGGTATTGTAATTAGTAAATTGGTGCAGGTAGGGGGGAATCGGTTAGATGAAAATATCTGCTCTATTGTTAAGAAGAAATATAATTTAATTATTGGGATGAAGACGGCAGAGACATTGAAGAGAAATCTAGGAGATGCCGTCTATATGACAAAAGATAGTATGAAAGTATATGGACGTGATATTGTCAGCGGGCTTCCAATGGAACGAAATATTCTTGCGGAATCGATTTATGAAGCGATTAATGATACGCTTCAGTCTATTACGGCACAGATTAAAATGATTTTGGAACGAACTCCTCCAGAATTGGCAGCGGATATTATTGATACTGGAATTTATCTGACCGGTGGTTCGGCGGAACTTCGAAATTTTGATCAGCTGATTCACCAGGAAACGGAATTAAAGGTCAATATTCCGCAAAATCCTTCGGAATGTGTAGTAAGGGGAATTGCAAAAATTGTAACGGATCCGCAGTATGCATCTATGGCATATGTTCCAAGAGAAAAAATCATTAATTAAAATGGATTAGAGGGTTGAAGGCTGGAAGATTAGAAATTTAAAAGGTTTAGAAATAAAAAATATAAAAAAAGTATGAAAAAGAAATGACAGAAAATAATAAAAAAGTAACAGAAATAAAAGTATAATGTAGAGAGTAAAGAAAATTATACTGAAATAAGAATAGTATAAAAATAATAGCAGGGATAGGATCTATGAAAAAGAAAAAAAGATTTTCTTTGGCACCAAAATATTTGCTCCTGATTCTTTCTGTTCTCTGTATAGCATCTTGCATTTTAAGTATTACCAATGTGCCGATTGCCAAGCCTCTTCAAGATATTACAGGTTATATTCTGGTTCCGGCTCAGCGTGGCTTGAATCAGGCAGGACAATGGCTGGTAGAGCAATCTGATAATCTGGTAACGCTGCAGTCTGTTATGGCAGAAAATGAACAGTTAAAAGAGCAGCTTAATACCGCATTGCAGCAGAGCAGCAATTTAGCACAGGAGCATCAGGAATTGGTGCAGTTAAGGCAGCTTTACAATTTGGACGAAACCTACCAATATGAGAAAATTGCAGCAAAAGTAATCGGAAAAGATCCGGGCAACTGGTTTACTATTTTTCAGATTGATAAAGGAAGTTTAGATGGAATTGAAGTCAATATGAATGTGCTTGCCGGAAATGGACTTGCTGGTATTGTGATTTCGGTTTCTGAGCACAGTTCTACCGTGCGGGCGATTATTGATGATGCCAGTAATGTAAGTGCAAAATTTGCAGTTACTTCTGATATCTGCAATGTCGCCGGAGATTTAACGCTGATGAATGACGGCAGAATTCGAGTGGAGGATATTTCAAAGACAGCAGAGGTATTTGATGGTTATACATTGGTTACTTCACATACCAGCAGTAAATTCCTTCCAGGAATTTTGATTGGCTATGTCAGTGAAATTACAATTGATGCCAATAATCTGACAAAATCAGGATATGTTACTCCTGTGGTGGACTTTGAACATCTCGAATATGTTTTGGTGATTACCGAACAAAAGCAGGAAGAATAGGAGGAAAAAGGATGCTGCGAATACTGATAACAGGAATATTTATTCTTGTATTTTTCCTTTTACAGATTACGATTGGACGGAGTATAGCGATTGCTTCTGTAGCACCGAATCTGCTTTTAATTTTAGTATCGGAATTTGGGTTTGTACGTGGACAAAAGACGGGAATCTGGGTGGGATTTTTTAGCGGGCTTATACTTGATATTTATTATGGAGATGCAATTGGATTTTATGCATTACTTTATATGGTTATCGGATATTTAAATGGATTTTTTCATCAGCTTTATTATGATGAAGATATTACACTTCCCATTGGTCTTTTAACAGGAAGCAATCTTTTATATGGATTTTTCGTCTATGTGATTCGTTTTTTATTAAGAAATCGGCTGCGTTTCTCCTATTATTTTCCACATGTGATTATAGCAGAAACGGTCTATACGTTACTGATTGCGGTACTAATTTATCGTCCGCTCTTAAAGGTCAACCGCATAATAGAGAAAATTGAGAAAAGGAGTGCAAGCAAATTTGGTTAAAGAATTTTTTCGGAATCTTTGGAATACCATTCGTTCGAGAACTTTTTTTTTAAGCCTGATTTTTATTGGGCTGTTTTTCATTCTTTTAGTTCGGGTATTTCAGCTGCAGATTGTAAATGGGGAGAGTTATCTGAATGATTATCTATATCAGTCCAAGCGGACA
>CAJUEI010000159.1 GCA_910585255.1 uncultured Lachnospiraceae bacterium | reverse complement strand
AGGTTCTACCATTGATGGTAGGCGGTTTGCCCTCTCCGGAGGGACTGTGACCCTCCGTTTACATAGAAACATATCTAAGATTTTTATTTTTTCAAGTAATTTCTTATTGATCTTTTATTCTTTCAAGTGTATTTCACAAATTTTTTAGAATTAAAAAATTGTGCCAATAGGTTTTAATACATACTTGTATTATTATATCACTTGGCTTTTATATTGCTAGGGAAGCAAAGGACACTGCTGCAACCGGAGCTGGTCAAATTAATGCTTTAAATGCAGAATTTAGTGAAAATAGTAAAACGATTTATGATGGAACAGAAGTTTCTGGAAATGAAGTATTAAATGCTATTCGAAAATATGATGGGGAGACATTCGGCATTAAAGTAGAGACAAAGAAAAACAGTATTTATTATGGTTATAAGTTTGATGATGAAACAGGGGAATTAGGAAAAGCGTCTTCTACTGATTATTTGGAAGCGAAAAAAGAAAATAGTAAAAACTATATTAATCCCAACGGAAGATTTCAGGGAACGATTATTCGGGATTGTAATGGTACTATTACCGGGTTGATTTTTGTTCAGCAATAGGTGATAAGATGGGACAGATAGAGGAGGCACTTTTTTTGGCGGCTGCGGTATTTCTATTCTGTTTGGCATTGTCCTTTCTTTTTGCGGAGCAGAAGATTGTGCAGGAGTTAGGAGAAACTGTCTATAGAAATTGTCATCAAGAAGCATTAATTGAGGAAATATGGTATGAATGATACATTTGGGAAAATAATTTCCCTTTGGATAGGATGTGTCTTATTATTTCTGCTGCCTCTTTCTTTTTATGCAGGGGAACAGAATCGGATGGAGAAATTATTTCTTTTAACAGAGACTTCTTATTTTGTAGATTCTGTGCGGAATACGGGAAGACTGACAGATACGATGTTAGAAAGGTTTGAAAATACGATTTCTTCTTTAAGCGGACTTTACCAGATTGAGATGGAACATGCCAGTGTTCTCTATGGAAAACCGCAGGAAAACTATGACTTTATATTGGATTGCTATTATACCAAACAGATTCGGGAGCAATTAGAATCAGAGGGAGAATATCTTTTTTTCCAAGGTGATTTTTTTAAAGTGTCTCTAATAGAAAAGAAAAAAGGAATCGGAAAGAAGATACAAAGTTTGTTTCTAGGAATAGAGGGAATACAGGAGGGAGCTGCTGTTTACTATGGAGGGATGATTCGCTGTGAAGTGGAATGATTTGATTTTGTGTTTTTTATGGGTGTTTTTGGCATGTATTACACTGAGCTTTTGGCAGAATCGTTTTGTAGAAGAGCTTTTTTATCAGAAGATGCTAGTCGATCGCAATTTTGATACCATTGCAGAAGACTGTTTGTATGCTTCCGTTGAGGGAATCCGGGAAGACTTTGAACCTATTATTAATCCAGAATATTTGCAGACTGTTTTTGAACGGGAAAAAGACTGGATTTTTGGAAAAGGAAAAGCAGAAGTGCCGCTTTTATTTTTAACAGAAAAGGAGCAGGAATGGGTATATCAAGTTGGAGAAGAATCCTGGAAGGACTATCCGATTAGCGGATATGAAAGGGACAGTGATACGTATGCCTATTTCCATACATTGCCGATGTCGGAGGAAATTCTGCGAACGGATGAGATACAACAGATCATGATGCAGAGTTTTTCCTATGTTTCAAATCTTTCCTGTGCTGGTAAAGAATATCAGGTATTTTTGCCCTATATTTGGCAGGAGGAGGGAATTCAAAAAGTGGAAAAGACAGGGCTGTGGTATCCCTTTTTTAGTAAGCGGTATCGGATAAATGGAAAAGAGTTGGATTTTTTTAGTTATTCTGGAGCCAGAAGCAGCCGAAAGAAAGGCTAGAACAGGGGGGAGCCGCTGTTTACAAAAGAGCTGCCAATCCAAACGATAAGAAATTTCTGTCTGGATTGGCAGTCTTTTTTATATATGAGTATTTTACATTTCAATAAATTTTGTTAGCAGAGCTAACGATTATATTATATCAAAAAATATAAGGGAACTACGACGCAAGCTCTTCTTTTATAATTCGAACTTTTTCAATTCGGTTTTTATCCAGGGAATCTACAAGGAACGTGTATCCCTCTACATGAATGGAATCGTTTACTTCCGGCAGGCAGTCTAATGTTTCGATAATATAGCCTCCGATAGAATCATAGTCATCTGATTTTAGATGGATATCTAGTAAATCGTTCACTTCATCTAATTTAATCTGTCCATCGATTTGATAGCTTCCATCGCTTAACAAAGAGATTTCTTCGTCTTCGTCTTCGTCAAATTCATCCCGAATATCTCCTACAATTTCTTCCAATAAGTCTTCTAATGTAATCAGACCAGCGGTAACACCATATTCATCCAGTACAATTACAATATTGACAGATGCCTTCCGCATTTCCAACATAAGCTCGGAAAGTTTCTTGGTTTCATAAGTAAAATAGCTTTCTCTTAGGATACTGCGAATAGAGAAGGACTCTCCTTTCGGGGATAGTAAGACATCTTTCATATTGATAATACCGATTACATTGTCTGTTGTCTCTTCATAGATAGGAATACGGGTAAATCGGAATTCTTCAAAAGTAGAAAGCAGTTCTTCATAAGAAGCAGATACCTCAAGCATAGTCATATCAATACGTGGTATCATAACATCTTTTGCCCTTGCATCACCAAAGTCAAAGAGATTACTGATAATTTCATGCTCTTCCGTTTCTAGAACACCTTCTTCATGGCTGACATCCACTAAGGTACGAAGTTCTGTCTCAGTAATAGTGGCGGCTTTGTCGTTTGGATCGACACGAAGCAGCAGTAAAAGTCCTGTAGACAGTTTATTGACCAAAAAGATAACTGGAGTAAGAAGAAACATCAGTCCATAAAAAATAGGTGCAACAAAGAGAGAAATTTTCTCTGCATGAATGGTGGCAAATGTTTTTGGGGTAATCTCACCAAAAATTAGAATCAATATCGTAAGCACACCCGTTGCCACTCCGACTCCTGCATTTCCCAGCAGCCGGGTTGCTAAAACGGTAGCAAGAGAGGATGCCGAAATATTGACAATATTATTTCCGATTAAGATGGCACTAAGCATTTTGCCGGAATTTTCAGTAACCTGATTTAAAATGGAAGCACGCTTGTTTCCTTCTTCTATCAGTGCACGAATCCGGATCTTATTGACCGTAGTAAGTGCGGTTTCTGAACAAGAGAAAAACGCAGATAAACTGATTAAAATGATTAAAATAACTAGCTGAGTGACGGCACTCGAATCCAAAAAAAACCAACTCCTTTTTAATTATGTAAAAATTTAGCAGTTTTTTGCAGAAGAGAACTTCTGTATTTTACTGCAGGTAACGATTTTAATACTACAATAGAGAAGGGTACTTGTCAAGTGGACAGAAAAGGATTCATAAAGATTTTAGAAATAACATAGTATAGTAAAAATAGAATCGATAGATAGAAGAAGAGGAAAAGCGGATGAAATGGAATACAATTATGCGGGTCGGAAAGGTGGTACTTCTAGAATATGTGCTTACGGCACTCCTTCTTTTACTGGTGACAGTGCTGTTATATCGGGTGGGACTGTCGGAAAAGGCAACGCTTCTTTGCATACGGCTGATCTATGTGGCAGTCAATCTAATCGGCGGGTTGTTTATCGGAAAGGCGGCGGGAAGCAGAAAGTTTTTATGGGGAGCGATCACAGGAATATCTTATTTTGTAATAATTTCTGCTGTATCGTTCTTGATACATAAAGGGTTCTATATGGAAATTCAGACGGCTGTAATCGCATGTCTGCTCTGTCTGGCAGGTGGACTGGTTGGGGGGATGCTTAGTTAAAAAAGTACTTTTCAAATGGGAATACTTGTGTTATAATCACCAAAGTATGATGATAACTAGGAGGTATACAATGAAACATATTAAAACTCTTACGGCAGGAACGTTAAAAGAAAGCATGAAAAAGGGAGGCTGCGGCGAGTGTCAGACCTCTTGTCAGTCTGCTTGTAAAACTTCTTGTACAGTCGGAAATCAGAGCTGTGAAAACAAATAGGGAGCGGCAGCGGCGAAAGCCGCTGCTTTGCCTTTGTAGTGTATAGGATTGAAATCGAACAGAAGAAAAGGAGGGAAAGCGTGATTCATCAATATCAAAATAATGGGTATTATATTGTATTAGATGTCAACAGCGGATCGGTACATGCAGTAGATAAAATCGTCTATGATGTTATTCCGCTGTTTGAACAATATAAAAAAGAAGAGATTGTAGAGCAGTTAAAAGAGCAGTACCAAGCAGAGCAGATAGTAGAGGCTTATGAAGAAATTTTAGAATTAAAAAAACAGGGGCAGTTATTTACAGAGGATATCTATAAAGATTATATTATGGACTTTAAAAAAAGAAAAACCGTAGTAAAAGCACTCTGTCTTCATATTGCCCATGACTGTAATTTAGCTTGCAAATATTGTTTTGCAGAAGAAGGAGAATATCACGGCAGAAGGGCACTTATGAGTCTGGAAGTCGGAAAAAAGGCATTGGATTTTTTAGTTGCTCACTCTGGAAACCGAAGAAATCTGGAGGTGGATTTCTTTGGAGGAGAGCCGCTTATGAATTGGGATGTGGTAAAAAAACTGGTGGAATATGGTCGTTCTTTGGAAGAACCTTATCAGAAAAAATTTCGGTTTACCCTGACGACTAACGGTGTTTTACTAAACGAAGAGATTATGGAGTTTTGCAATCGGGAGATGGGAAATGTAGTTTTAAGTCTGGATGGACGGAAAGAAGTGCATGACTGGATGCGTCCATGCAGAACCGGAACGGGAAGTTATGATTTAGTAGTACCGAAGTTTCAGAAGTTTGTGGAAAGCCGAGGACAGAAGAACTATTATGTCAGAGGAACGTTTACTAGGAAAAATCTGGATTTTTCAAAAGACGTAATTCACTATGCTGATTTAGGATTTCAGCTTTTGTCTATGGAGCCTGTGGTAGCGGCACCGGAGGAGGAATATGCGATTCGAAAGGAAGATCTTCCTCAGATTTTCGAAGAATATGATAAGTTAGCCCTTGAGTATATCAAACGACAGAAGGAAGGGCGTGGTTTTCAATTCTTTCACTTTATGCTGGATCTGAATCAGGGCCCTTGTGTGGCAAAGCGGTTGTCTGGCTGCGGTTCTGGAACGGAATATTTAGCTGTTACTCCTTGGGGCGATCTCTATCCTTGTCATCAGTTTGTCGGGCGAGAGGAGTTTTTGCTTGGAAATGTAGAGGATGGAATTACAAAACCTTCGATTTCAGATGAATTTAAACTGTGTAATGTCTATGCGAAAGAGAGCTGTAAAAATTGTTTTGCAAGGTTTTACTGTAGCGGCGGATGTGCGGCAAATTCTTATCAGTTCCATAATACGATTACCGATGTATATGAGATTGGGTGTGAGATGGAACGAAAACGGGTAGAATGTGCCATTATGATTAAAGCGGCATTGGCAGAGGAAACCGGAGAAGAATAAATAGAAATATCTATAGTATGATAGTGAAGGAAAGGGAAAAAAGATGAACGAAAAGAAAAAAGGGATGCTTGGTTTCATTGTGCTGCTGCTTTTTACGTTGGGAATTTGTCTGGTAGCAGCGATTGGAATTGGACCAACCAAAACAGGATCGGCTTCAAATATTAAGCTTGGATTGGATTTAGCGGGAGGAGTCAGTATTACTTATGAGGTTGCAGATGCGGAATTTACGCAGGAAAATCTCAGTGATACCATTTATAAACTGCAGCTTCGTGTACAGAATTACAGTACAGAGGCAGATGTCTATCAGGAGGGAAGCAACCGGATTAATGTGGAAATTCCGGGAGTTTCGGATGCTAATAAGATTTTGGAGGAATTGGGAAAACCAGGTTCTTTAACATTTATGGATGTAAGCGGAAATACGGTTTTAACGGGAAGTGATGTCTCTTCCGCTTCTGCTGTAACGCAGAACAGCCAGACAACCGGGGCAAGAGAATATATGGTGCAGCTTACTTTAACAGAAGAAGGGGCACAGAAATTCCGGGAGGCAACAGAAGCAGCAGTTACAAATCAAGATCCGATTTATATTATTTATGACGGAAAGATTATCAGTGCACCTCTTGTACAAGTTGTAATTACGGACGGAGAGTGTGTGATTCAGGGAATGGAAAGCTACGAGGCAGCAACAAATTTAGCTTCTACCATTCGAATCGGTTCACTGCCTTTGGAATTAAGAGAGTTACGTTCAAATGTAGTGGGTGCAAAACTTGGACAAGAAGCGATTTCTACCAGTTTATTTGCTGGATTTTTAGGGCTTTTGGCTATTTTAGTATTTTTAGTTTGTGCGTATCGAATTGGCGGTGTTGCTTCTGGAATAGCGTTGATTTTATATATTGGATTGGAATTAGGACTTTTAAATGGATTTGATTTAACACTGACATTGCCGGGAATTGCCGGAATTATTTTATCAATCGGAATGGCTGTAGATGCCAATGTTATTATTTTTGCCCGTGTAAAAGAAGAAATTGCGGCAGGCAAAACTGTCCGTACAGCAATTGATACCGGGTTTAAAAAGGCAACTTCGGCGATTGTAGACGGAAATGTAACAACATTAATTGCGGCTATTGTTTTGATGATAAAGGGTTCTGGTACGATTCGGGGATTTGCCCAGACTTTAATGTTAGGTATTGTAATTTCTATGATTACGGCTTTAGTTGTGACCCGATTTGCTGTAAAGTTTCTCTATGCGATTGGATTTCAGGATGAAAAGTTCTATGGAAAACAGAAGGAGCTAAAGCTGATTGCGTTTACTAAGCCAAAACATCTGTTTTTTGGTGTTTCTGGTGCATTGATTTTACTTGGATTGGTATGTCTTGGAATCAATCAGTCTTCCATAGGAAATATTTTAAATTACAGCATTGAATTTGCGGGTGGTACTTCCACTAATATTACGTTTCCGCAGGACTATACCTTAGCAGAATTTAATGAAAACGTACTTCCGGTAATTAAAGAGACAACAAATGATAGTGTACCTCAGGTACAGAAGGTAGAGGGAGAGTTTGCCTTTATTGTAAAGACACAGGAATTAAGTCAGGAGACAAGAACTGCTCTGGAGGCAGCTTTAGTAGAACAGTTTGGAGTAGATGCCAGCTCGATTACTTCAGAAACCATTAGTCCTAGTATTAGTTCAGAGATGAAATCCGATGCGATTATTGCTGTAGTGATTGCCACAGTATTGATGCTGTTCTATATCTGGGTGCGGTTTAGTGATATTAATTTTGCAGCAAGTGCTGTAATTGCGTTAATTCATGATGTGCTGATTGTATTTGGATTTTATGCACTTTCTAGAACGGCAGTAGGAAATACCTTTATTGCCTGTATGCTTACAATTGTGGGATATTCCATTAATGCAACGATTGTTATTTTTGACCGAATTCGAGAGAATTTAGAACTGATGAAGGGAAAAGAGATTGAAGAAATTGTGAATACCAGTATTACACAGACTTTGACCAGAAGTATTTATACTTCCCTTACCACCTTTATTATGGTACTGTTTTTGTATGTACTTGGAGTTTCTTCGATAAAAGAATTTGCCTTGCCTCTTATGGTAGGAATTATCTGCGGAGCCTATTCTTCTGTATGTATTACAGGGGCATTATGGATGGTAATGTCTAAGAAATTTCGAAAGAAGAACGGATAATTGTCTGAATAATAAAATTTAGAAAAAATATGTACTGCAGAGAAAAACGATCTTCTGCAGTACGGCTGATTGCTGGTAATAGAAATTTAGTCAAAGGATATTCGCAATCCGCTTTGCTACTTGTTCATAACCTCATAGCTGCTATCGCAGCTTTTCAGTGGGAGTCTGTACTCCCACTGAAACAAGGAAGTCCCAACCCACCGCTTTCGCCTTGGCGGCTTAGAAGCGAGGGACTTCCTTGATGAGGTTAAAATAAAATAGTACAAAAGTTAAGAAAGGGATCGAAATTATTATAAATGAAAGAGAAAAAAGATTTATTAATAAAAAAATTTCTGCTGCTTTTATTTTGTCTTCCTCTGGCAATTCTTTTCTCGGTTTCTGTCGGTTCTGCCGATTTGTCAATGGGGGAAAGCCTACGCCTTCTTTTTTCGAAAATTCCTTTTTTTGGGAAGTGGCTCGATTGTTCTGATTTAAAAGAAGTATATCAAATTATTGTATTTCAGGTTCGCCTGCCCCGCATCATATTGGCAGGCTTGGTTGGGGCAGGACTTTCTTTAGCAGGGGCAGTTTTTCAGGGATTATTTCGAAATCCGCTTGCCGATCCGCATGTGCTTGGGGTTTCCTCAGGAGCAGCAGTTGGAGCCACTTTTGTTATTCTTAGCGGAATTCAGATCCATTTTTTTGGATTGGGAGCAGTTGGAATCGGAGCTTTTTTAGGGGCTGTTGTTACGATTTTTTTTGTCTATCGGATTGCCTGTATAAGAGAGAGAGTTCCTGTAGTAAATCTGCTTTTAACCGGAACGGCGATTAGTACGATGCTTTCAGCTTTGATTTCTCTTATGATGTCGCTGCATCGGGAAGGAATAGAGAAAGTTTATATGTGGACATTGGGGAGTTTTTCTTCTGCTTCTTGGACAAAAGTGGGCTATTTGGCTGTGTGTCTGCTGATTTCTGCACTGGGATTTGAGGTGTTGTCAAATGATTTGAATCTGCTTCTTACGGGAGAAGATGCCGCGGAAAGTATGGGGGTGGATTTAGTTCGATTAAAAAAGCAAATTGTATGTTTGGCTTCTTTTTTAGTAGCAGCCTGTGTATCGGTCAGTGGAGTGATTGGATTTGTCGGGTTGATTATGCCGCATTGTATGCGGATAATAAGCGGATCGAGTTATCGAAGTTTGATTCCTTTTTCTTTGGCAGGAGGGGCAGTTTTTATGATACTTTGTGATATGATGGCGAGAACGGTAACGGCACCTTCTGAGATTCCTGTGGGAGTGGTGACATCTTTGATTGGTGCCCCATATTTTATCTATTTGATTTATCAAAATAGGACTTAAGACAGAGGTGGCAGAATGAAGATACAGAGTGAGGAATTAAAATGG
>CAJUEI010000158.1 GCA_910585255.1 uncultured Lachnospiraceae bacterium | reverse complement strand
TAAATTTCTCCAGATCTGATAAGCCCAATTCATCTTCCGATCCACTGCCAAATTCCGCAATTTCCAAAGACGATTTTTAATATCACTGCTTACCGCAATTCCACTCATATTGACATCATTTTCTGCCTTTGGCAAACCAAAGGCAAAATCCGGGATCTCCGGTATATGAAATCTTGCATACTTTTCTAATTTTTTCCTGCATACTTCAGAAGCATGATCGATCTGCTGCAGCCGTTTATTAATAATCTCTTCTATCTCTGTCTTAATTCGATCTACATTCTCCTGCTCTGCAAGTACAGCTTCTCCATAATAACTGCCAATCACATCCTCTGCTGCCTTCTTTAACAATTCCTCGGAAATCAGCGTAGATGCCACTTCATCCAAATCCTCTTTCTCTATCTTTCCGCCCTTTGTCTTCTCCTGTATCCTGCTGACAAAATCCTTATAAGTCTGATCCTGAATCACTTTAAAGAACCGATCCGTCATCTCTAAATCACTCGGCAGATTGTCTTTATTTTCCCTAATCGTATCAATAACTCCCTGCTTAATGGCTTCAAATCCAACCGCTTCTCCTGCCTTTTTAATATAACTCTTAATCACATCCGATTCTTCTACCAATGTCAGATCTGCCTCTGTAATCCGATTGACTAATATCTCATCGGTACTGTTCTTAAATTCACTAATAATCGAAGTAATACTCTTAATCTGATCGTGATTTAAATGAATCAGCTGCTCAATATTTGCAACATACCCCATAATCGACTGAAGCTGCTTCATCTGCACATCAATCATCACCGCAACATTATTGATCACTTCTTCCCGTGCCTTGGTACGTGCTACATAAGAAACATAATTGAGCACATCAGGAATACCGCTTCGCTGTTTTAACATCTTAGATGTAATCCCAGTAATATTATGGCAGGAATCAATAAATCCTACCTGTCCATCCAACCAGGCAAGCTGATCTTTATACTTTTTAAACTTCCGCTTCATCGGTCTGATATCCGAATATAAATCATCCGACTCGCAGAACATCTCTCCGCACCCCTTTTCACACTCAATGGTACGGAAATACTGCAAAGCAGAAGTCGCAAAAATAATACAGTCCTTATAATCACTATTGATTTCTCCCAAACGATTACGAATATAATCAATCGATTTAATCATAGACTTCGCTGTATGAGTATCGGTATAAACCGCATCCATTTTATTAATTACAAAGATAAGAGAGGCAAACTTTCCGTTTTTTGTAAACTCTTCTTTAATTTTCCTTAGATATTCTTCCTCTGAAGTAGTCAGATGCTTGGTAAAATCAATAGCAAAAATTGCTACATCACATTTTTTTACTGCCTCTGCTGCCGGAATAGCAAGTGCTGTTCCTGCAGCATCAGGACCTGGAGTATCAAAAATCGTATAGGTTTCAAAATTATTCCCTTCTGTTACATATTCGATCTCCATATCGTCAATTTTATATTGATTGGCACTATCTTCCTGTGCCTTTTTAAATTCAGTATCAATGGTATGATACAGCTCTTCTGCTGTATCAAATACCGTTTCTTCTTCTTTATAGAATAAATGATATTTATCATCTGTACTCTTTTTATAAATACAAGTATTCGGCGTTGCTAATTCTAAGCTGGTCGGAGCCAATTCTTCTTCTATCATACTGTTGATAATCATACTTTTTCCGGTCTTCTTAGAAGCGGCAACCGCAATTTTCATCTCTACAGTCTGTGCCTTTTCTAACTGCTTTTGAATCACTTCACAATTCTTTTCTGCTTTTTCTAACTTTTCCAAAAATTCTTTCTGCTCTTCTTTTGTGTCATTCTCTGAAATTTGGGAGTATTTCTTTTTAAGGAATTGCAACTGTTCCATAGCCTGCATTACAGCTAATGACAAATCACTGCTTCTTTCCATAAATCGCTTTATTTTTTCTTCATCCTTTGTTTCGGACTTCAGCAAAATATTCACTGAGGATACTGGATACCCAATATAAATAAGCTGCTGTACAATATCTGCCAGAATCGGACGCTCATCATCATTTACAATAATTTTGCATGGATTCGTCTTTTCTAATCGCTCAATTAATTGACTGACTGACGATAAATTACATCCATTTGGTTCTGTCTGATCAAAGTATGTGATATCGATATTTTGCTTTTCATAGCAGATCTTAAAGTTATACAAACAATCATTCTTTAAGCCATTGCTTCGCAAACAGTCAATATACGAAAACAGCTTCATCTGCGGATGAGTAAAAACAAAAACTACTTCAGGATCTTCTTCCAGTGCTGCTTTTATCATGCCAATGTCATTCTGTATCTTTTTTCCACTTAAAAAAACATACTTCATAAAATTTCCTCTTTCCTATTGTGTATTGTTAATCGTGGCAATGATTTTACTAATTTCCATCATAAAAGCAGACTTCATCTTTACCTCCGCTTCTGCACGATCCAAATTATCAAACTCTTCTGCTTTAATAAACTCAATATTATTGGAAATAAAAGCATTAAATTCCTTACTCTCTATCCAAGAAATTACATATTCAATTGACTTTACTTCCCGTGCTACAAAGGATTTTTCCATATTAATTGCCCGGATAAAAGCATGTAAAAGCACATCTCTTAATATCTCTATATCGCAGGCAAAATCTCTTTTCATATCCTCATAAGTCCGATTGCTTCGAATCTGTGCAAAATAATTCGCATACGCCTTTCTAAATTCAGCCGGCTTAGAGAGATCCGCCTGGATCATATGGGTTTCTTCTTCCTCTGGTAATTCTTTTACCGCCCTTTGCAAAAACATACTGACCTTCGCAGAAATAGTCGCCTGATTTTCATTCTCAATATCACAGTCTTCTAAAAGATCCGAGATAATTCTATCCGAATTCTCATAATCTCTCTTTACTATTGTTCGAATCAATTTTAAATTGACAATAGAGATCTCTTTTAATCCTGTAATAATCTTGATTCGCTCCGCCAGTTCTTCCACCTTTTCTTCACAGGATTCTTTATTGGATGAACGATTAAAATCGTGGAACAACAATAAATTACAAAGAATCTGATCTTTTGGTGCTTTATGGATATAATCCAATTTATTCTCTTCCTTTAAATCTGGATTATAAAATACGGAAAAACTAAAGAAATTATCCATTTCAGGAATAAACTTATTATATCGTTCTTCTGAATACGTACACTGTATTAAAATCTCATAGATATCTCTGGAAAACCGTTCTATCAGACTCTGGTAGTAGCCCTCATCTGTACTGCGGTTAATTTTATCTGAAAATTCTTCTGTCAACTGGTCATAGATCTTCTTATAATAAGGAGATGTCTCTGAAAGATTCATTGCTTCCATAATAATACCAATAATATCCCCGCGGCACTTTACATGATTTTCTACAGAGATTGCCATAATCGCATGAAAAAAGTCATGATACATTTTATCAAACTTTTCCCGGCGCAGCGGTGCCTCTATGGTCTGAGGTGCTTCATGTTCCGTTACACTAGAAATATAACATTTATGTGCTTTCTTTAACTCCTCATCTGTAATTTGATAATTTTCTACAGTAATAGTCTCCAAAATATATTTAGCAATTCCCTTTGACAGCGGTTTTTCGGTCTGCATCCTGCTGCGGACAATATCATCCCGATAGGACTGCAGATTTTTTACTACCTTTTCTACAAATTCACTTTTAAAATTCAGTGCTAAATCGATTTTATCTCCTGTTGTAAAACTATCTAATTCCGATTCAGAAATGGAATATTTTTGATTGACTTCTTCAAAGGCTGCAGAAAGTGCTCCTTTTATCTTATTTACCCGTCCCTTTAATACTTCAAACCGGCAGGTTCGGTTATACTCTTCTAAAGCAATTCGAATCTCGTTAATGCCGTCTTCTAACCCTCTCATCTTTAACGGACTAATATAGTCATTTCCTTTATCCTCTAAAGGCAGTTTTCCGATTTTCTGAAGATAGGCATTAGAAGAACCGAAAAAGATGCGATCTTTATGTTTTTCTTCTAGTATATTCCGCTTATGAATCCATTCATCATATGTAATTTCCTTATTTTTTGCAATATTGGCACGATCCGCTTTATTTGCAAATACAAATAGCTTATCGTTCAATACCGTACCGTCATTGTCACATTCCCGAAAGATATCTAATACCTCTCCGGTTAAACTTGGCTCATCTGCTTTTGCAATAATCACAATCGCATCCGCACTTTTCATTCTGACACGAGTCTGCTGCTGATGCATCTCTGTTGGAGAATTAAATCCGGGAATATCATAGATCACTGCATTTGGCATTTTCTCTAATAGCCTGGAACCAATTGTAATCTCTTTTACAGCAATCGCTTTGCTCGGCTCCTGAATAAAATCCTTAAATTCTTCAAATGCAGCCCCGCTAAACTGCTTGATTGCCGTTCCTAAATAGTTCAGAATACTTTCTTTATTATCAATGGTTTCTAATATATCCTGATTGAGGGAACTGCCATATAACTTTTGCTTATTCATATCTAATTTTTGAAATAATTGCTCATACTGCTGTCTTGTCATCAGCTCAAATGAATATTTTTCCGAATTCTCAATTCCGATTTTTCTTAGCTTATCCGAGAAATTTCTTGCAAACTCTTCCTTTGTATAAAAAGAAATCTCTGCTACATCATATTCATTATAAGCAATACAAGTAGAAGTATAGGTACAGCGTCCCTGATCGGTCGGCAGCAGGCTGTTTTCAATAAAAGCATTCGAAAAAGAACTCTTTCCTGCTTTCTCTAACCCGACAATCGCAATTTCAAATTCATTATTCTTTAACTTGTAAAGCAATCTCTCCGAGTCCGCTTTCCAGTCAACTAGCTTTTCCCGCAATGTATCAGCCATAATAGAATAACTATCCATATTCAGTATATTAGAAATTCCGCTGATAATCACTTCCAATATCCGAATATACTTTAATTTTTCAATCTCCCAATTTCCCATAAAAAGTATTCCTGTTATTTAGCTCAAGATATGCCTATCGTTTTTTATTTAAGAATTTTTATCTATGTCTAAATAACTTTTCCTTTCTTAAAATTTTAATCCTACTGTGCCTTGGGTCTTTACCTATTTACCATTGACTTGGTAAAATCCATAAAAATAAAAGGAAAAACTGCCAAATATGCACATCAGAAGAGAGATCTACATCGGAATGAGCCGTACCCTGTCGAAAACACGATTCCTATATAAACCCCTCTTCTGATTCAAGCCTTTTATTGGATTACAACTATCTCTTCCATATATTTTTATAGATTTTTCAGACTCGCTCATTTATAGGTATTTCTATCTAGAAATATATAACATAACACCCCCATTTGTCAAGACATATCTTTTAAGAAAAGGCAATTCTCCTGTTGTTCTCTTACTTTCCAAATCTTGGGAAGCATAAATTCCCCTGTTTTATCATTCTTCCAATATTTTTCCAAAAAAATAAATAAATTTTTCAACCGTGACAATACCTGTCATACCTATATTTTATAATGAAGATATAAAAATCTAATTCAAATACCAATGATACCTGTTACAGCAAATAAAAACTAGGAGGAACTATAAATGGATGAACAAGGACAATTCTATCATATTCAGAACCCATTAGTCGGAAAAACTTACCACTTTGTATCTGCCTATGGCATGACCAGAAGGGCTTTCTATGATTTAAGAATATATAGTATGATTGAGGTAACCCCTGACAGAATTCTGATTTCTGCAAAACCAAAAAAGGAAGTGAAAGTCCCGGCAATTTTTTTAGAAGATATCACTGGGATTGATATCTCCGTAAAGATTTCCTTCTATTCTATACTCTGTACAGGAATGATGTTCCTTTCGTTTATTCTAACTGCAAATTGGTGGTATTTTATACTTGCGGCTCTTTTTCTATGGTGTGGAATAAACAGAAAAATTACTATTATGCAGAGAAACGGAATAGACGTTATACTCTACAGCAGACAGAAAGAAGCAGCCATGGCTTTTAAAGAAGATATGAGAATGATTTTAAATATCCGATAACGAAATAATAAGTTTCATTCAAAAAAAACACCCAAGCAGAACAGCAGTCACCTTTCCGCTTGGGTATTCTTAATCGATCTATATCTAAAAATAACTATTTTTTATCCGAATAGTAATCTATGATCATTAGAAAATTCATCAAAAACAGCATCTGTCTGCCGATATGCTTCGAATAATTCCTGATCGATTTTACCCAGTATATAATCCTCTCTTGCCTTTGGCTTTTTCAGCAATATCCACTTTAACTGCATATAAGAATATTTTGCAAAAGCAATCCACTGCGGATAATTAATCGCCATAGGATTTTTTGTAAAATAGATCTTCCCTGCATTAATAGCTGCAGCACCGGAGTGTGCAAGAAATAGCATCGTTGCCAGCTTGGGATGCCGATCTCTATCTGTCGAAAAAGGAATCGATTCTTTTATCTTATTTCCTTCTCTCATCCGCTTATAGGCATAACCGATTCTTACTATAACCTCAGTCAGCATAACCGGCAGTGACATAGAACAAAAATGAATAAAATCATACCCTTCAAAATACATCCCCTGTACGATTTCTGCAATCGTCTGCTCTTCCTCACCAATCGTTCCAAACTGCAGCAGATTAAACAGTCCCATTAACGGAACCGGAAGTCCCATTGATGTGGTAATATCGGATTTAAAATGAATCACTTGTTTGGCAAGTGCCGCAAAAATATCGGTTTCCTTTCGATCCGCATAATTTTTCATTACCTGAGAGACAAATCTGCCATTTTTATCTATTGTAGTCATGGTACCATTTAAAATATCATATACTCCAAATAAAAATCCCAATAACGGATCATGCCCCAGTGACAGCAGTCTGTGATAATAAGAAGACAGCCCGACCACTCTTTTATCCTCTGGAACATGTCGATTATCCTGTGCATCAAAAGAGACCTTGCTTACTTTCGAATGAGCCAGCTTCTCCATCTCATCTTCTGGAAATACTTCATCAAATTTTGCACGAATAAAATCAGCCAGCGATCCTGCTTTTATTTTGTTTTTACTCTTCTGCGGAATTCCTACTAACAGAATATCAACTGCCGCCGCAAGCAGCCCTGCCGCTGCACTGATCGAAATATCATATCGATCCAGCTGATGAATTCTATTATAGTCCTTATTTAACTGCCGAATAAACTGCTGATTGCTCTGCAGTTCTTCCTCCGTAAAAATAGACTCCAACCGGCAGTGTGTTCCTACCACCTGTTCCGCTTCTGTACATAACTGCTCCCAGGTCGGAACCTGAATAATTGTTTTCTCTTTTGAAACGTTTGGGGTATTCTTTACTTTCTCCAGTTCCGTTCCATATCCTAAACTTCTAAGAAGCTCTTCGCTTTCGGAAATACAAGTTTCCACTTTTGACATATCCGGTCTTCTTATTTTATTTAACTGATCGGACTGATAATTTAATATCGTATTCATCTGTTGTTCTGTTTTTGAATAATTCATGCAACCCCCAAATCCTTTTTTAAATCTCTAATTGCTTGCTGCAGCAGGATATTTAAACTCTGTAAATACTCTATCCGGCTTTGATCGGCATCTTTCTCACTCTTTAATGCCCTTATAATCGCTTCATGTTTTAAAAGTGCCTCCTTATAAAGACGTTCTTTCTCTTGTCTTAATTGTTTATTCTTTAAATGAGAGACGACCCCGACCCCGCCGGCTGCAAGTCCTGCCACCGGCAGAGCCAAAACAAATATCCCTGCTACAGATGCCGATATTGCCCCTCCCAGTGCAGCAGAAACGGCTCCTCCGGCTGTTGCTAGTCCGCTCATAATTCCTGCTCCGCTTAATCCTACCGTACCAAGCCCATACAATGCCGCAAATGAAGCAACCCCTCCGACTCCGGCACCTAACGCTCCGCCTAATACCTCCGGTATCGCACTTTCCCGAATCGTTCTCTTTTTGTCATGTAAAGCTGCAGATGCCTCATTTACCACATTTACTACCTGCTGCAACGACTCCACATTTTGAAAATTCATATCTTTCTTTTTTGTAACATACTTATCCATTTTTTCTTCCTTTCTGTTCTTCTGTTTTTCTATTCTTCTGTTTTCTATATCCGTTCTATCATATCCCCCTGACTTCGCAGCCACATATCAATGCCTTTTCCAAATACTTCTGCATGAATCAGATATACTCCGTTCTCCTCAGAAAGAATTTCTGCCGTAGGCAGGCGATCCAAAATGGCTTCTACATTTTCACCCTTATATCGAAATTTCACTCTTTGAAGTTTTCCGCCATACATAAACTGAATTCGCTTTCTAAATTCTCCTTCCTGAAATCGGCTGCTATATGGAATATGAAACTTTTCATTCAGCACTTTTACCTTTTTAATTCGATCCATACGATAGATAGTAGGATAAGGATCATCCGATACATCAAAACATTTCTGTATATTTTCGTCATCAATAAACGCTGTTAAATAAAAATAATATTCCGAAAATATAATTGCTGCCGGTTTTAATTTCCGCTTTACCATTCCTTTTTTCTTACAATATTCAATTTCTATAAAGTTACAACTTCGTATAGCTTCCCCAATATTCCACATCTCATTCATAAAACTTTTTTTATGATGCAGTTCCACATAATGAAAAAACTCATTTTTAATCAGGTCCTCGATCCATATCTGTTTATCTTTTGGAACGCCGCAGGAAATCAGCTTTTTTAGCAGGGTTTCCATCTCTTTTTTAATAAATGCCCTGCTGTCTAATAAAATCTTACACACCGCCAAAATCTCACTATTGGTAAATTTACTATCCCATATTTGTTTCATCCGATATCCATTTTCTTTTCGATCATAAACAATGGGATTGATACAGCCATGTTTTTCTAAATCTGATTCCAAAAAATTTCTGATATCATCTATGTCTCTTTGAATACTTCGTTTATTTACACCATACCTTTGTGCTTCCTTTTCCTTATAAATAAAGTCTCCTTCCAACAGTTTTGTATAAATTCCAAGAACACGTTTTACTTTATTATTCCTGCCTTTTTCTCCCATAAATGCCTCCGTTTACTCTTGATTTTTCATCTGTGCTTTAAAACAATCATCCGTTTCCACTCTCTTTTTTCTTTCTATTCTTATTTTATAATAACAAATTCTGTCTATCTTAGTCAAATCGGATATTCGCAATCCGCTTCGCTACTTGCTCATAACCTC
>CAJUEI010000157.1 GCA_910585255.1 uncultured Lachnospiraceae bacterium | reverse complement strand
CCGCTTTCGCCTTGGCGGCTTAGAAGCGGGGGACTTCCTTGATGAGGTTAAATTTCAAAATACATGGAGGATTATTTTATATGGTAAAAATATTTAACTGCGGACATGACTCACATCACAAAAACCCCTGTAACATTTTACACGCCAACGGGCTTGACGACTATCTCCTTCTGCTTATAAAACAATATGCTTGGATTTATATTAAAGATGAGAAATGTATTGTGACACCTAATTCCGTATTGCTTTTTCCTCCACATACACCGATTCATTATGGATGTGATACTGCTGGCTACAATGATGACTGGATTCACTTTGATTTGTCTGGTACTGATACCGGACTTCTTGATTCGTTTGCCTTTTCCTATGGTACTGTCCTGCAGCCACGTGATTTTCATAGATTGTCTGATTATGCCAAAATAATCTCTGACGAATTTCACTCAGATGGAATCTATCGTGAAAGCATTATTGACAAGCTTATGCATATCTTTCTATTTGTGCTTGACGAGGAATTGAAAAAAATAGCTGAATCGTCATCGGGTTCTCCAAAATATTATTATGAATTTGCCAGACTCCGCACACAGATCTATAATTCTCCTGCTGCTGAATGGTCTGTCAGCCAGCTCGCAAAAACACTGTGTTTAAGCTGTTCCCACTTCCAGCACCTTTACAGTCGCTTTTTTGGCTGTTCGTGCCAACATGATATCATTCTTGCCAGGATAGAATTGGCCAAATTTTATCTGACCACTACTGATATGAGTATCTACCAGTTAAGCATTTTCTGTGGGTATGAAACTGATTTGCACTTTATGCGGCAGTTTAAGAAATATATTGGTGTTACTCCCTCGGAATACCGATTGCAGACACAACATATAGGGACATAAGCTATCTAACCCAGCTAAACTTACCAGGCTGCAGTCTGCAAATATGATATAAAGCAAAGTATGAGCCGCACCAGGCATCCGTCAGCCCTGCTGACATCATTCCTTTGAACATCCGTGTGCATAAAAAAGCCCGCAGCCTCCTTGGAAAAAGCTGCGGTATATACGAAAAAAATACAATATTTGCCTGCGGATGCCGGAAACCATTTCCAGCCTGTGCAATGGTTATATTATGCTATCAGCACATCATACCTTACTGCCGATATGGAACATCGTGTGAAGCAGGGATATGACTTTCTCCATGCCGCTCTCTTTTGAGCCTGACACCTGGTAAGCATCCCTCCATTCCTGTACCAATCTTTTCATTTTCTTTCCGGCTGTTTCAGGGGCATCTCCATCTGTTCCCTGTGACTTTTTATTATTTTTTGAAGAAAGAGCCTTCCCACCTTCGGTTCTAAACTTCTTAAACTCGGTCTCTATCATTTCCCTAGTATCTGCTCTTTCCGCCATCTTCTGGAATGCCTGATCAAGCCCGCTTAATTCTTCTTCCATTGTCATTTTGCGGAAACCTGTCTCTGAATTTTCATCCTCCACATAACGTTCTCTTGTGCCGTTCCGATAGCTCTGCACAATCTCATCATAAAGATTGCTATAAGCTCTGACGGAATCTTCCATCTGGTCTGCAATGCCATATGTGCTGCCTGTCCTCTGTCCTTTCAGCTTTTCCAATTCCCCGATCAGTTCACCGCCATAAGCATTTGCAGACAGTGCACTTGTCGCCTGTTTTGCCCGCCTTATAATGCTCTCCTTATTCCCTTTTACAATAACTTTGCCTGAAATTCCTTTTTCACGAGTTTGTTTCCGGTAGCTTTCCATGCCCTCCTGCGAAATGGAAATTTTCACTGCATTGTCCTCCTTTGGCTGCGGTACATCTTTTTCCTTTTCCTGTGTGCTAACTGCCCTGCCATTCTGATACCAACCGCTTGCTGCACTGGTCTGGTTTCCATATCTCTCTATATTTACTGACATATCAAATCCTCCATTTCCAATTTTATGTCCTAAAATCCAACCAACTGCTGATATTCGCCCCTATCTAATTGGAAACTCCTGCCTGATTCCTATTCTTCTGCAAAAACAGCCTGTTCATCCGGGAATACCCTGAAAACCATTTCATATTATTACTGCTGATATTCACACCCTCGCCTCCTGCTTATATCTTCAAATCCAGATTTGAACCAATCTGTATCTAGTCTTTTACAACCGTTTTATCCATACCACCTTCCTGTATGGCTTCAATAATCATTCGGATATCGGTGTCATTCAGATAAATTGTTCCATCTTTGGAAACAGCCATTTTTTCATTTATAAGCTGCTCTGCCCTGTTATAAATGGATTCTTCTAATACCTTCTTGGTAGTCCCTTCCTCTATCGCTGCCGCTTTCTTTTCTTCCAATGTCTCCTCTAATTTTTCTTTCCTCTCCACCACCTTTTCTTTCGCCTTTTCAATTAGCTTTTCAGAATTTTTCCGTCTTTCCTCCCGAAGCTTATCGCTCATATTCAACATAAAATCATTTCTATAATGTCCAAATGCTCCATGATCACACAGGCTGCAAGTACCCGCTCTCCATTCTCTTTGCTGTTTTCTAATGCTTCAACAGAATGTCTCTTGCTCTTTATAAAATTACGCAAGTTCACGTATCTGCTCTACCAGTGATTGTTTTCTTAGCTGTTTTATTGTTATAAGCGAAAAAACAACCTGGATAATCAGCATCAGGATAAAAAAGCCCGCCATTTCCCATGTTGGGAACTGGTAACTTACTTCCCCAAACACGCTCATTGTGCTAAATACCTTGCACACAAGAATGCCTAAAAGCGTTCCGAAAGAAATGGAAAGTATAAATACGCCCAGTATATAAAGCAGACCTTCCGTTAGCAGCATCTTTGAAATCTGATGATTGCTCATGCCTACAGCCTGCAATATTCCCAATTCCCGTTTGCGGGTCAGTATGTTTGTAATAAGCGTATTCAGCAGGTTAAGCACACCAAAAACACCAATAAACAGAATGAAAATATAAATAGGGGTGCGGTAATTTTCCAACAAGTCCTGATAGTTTTCCGCCCATGCATTTAATGTGGTAACATACACCTGTGCATTTGCCGGGAGAATTATCCGCACTTCCTCACGCACCTGCTCCCAGTCACTGTCTTCTGTATCAAGAAGCACCTGATAATTCAAATTCCCAACCGGCACAAGCACAGACAATGTATCCAATGGCATAAACAACAGCTCATAGCCACCATACGGGATGCTTTCATCGACAATACCCATAACAGCAACCTCCATACGCTCTCCCGAACCGGCTTGAATCGTTACTTTATCTCCAATAGCTACCTCCCAGCCAAAAAGTTCCGTCCATTGATCTAATTGCTTTATAACAATACCGTTGTTCTCTGTAAGTTCCTGCAAATCAACTGTTCCCGCAACCAGATATTCCTCTAAAAATGCCTGCCTGTCTATTGAAACGGCATCTACAAGAAATGGATCATCATATCCTGTCGGAGTGGTAACATTTAAGACTGTCCCCGTATATACCCGCATATCCTTTACACCGGGAATAGCTGCAAGCTGCTGGATTAAATCGGATGATAACGGATTGTCTCTTTGAAGTTCGATGAATTGTTCACTGTTGTGGGACTGTGAGCCATAGTCACCAAGTTCGATACGAACTCTGCCGTATGGGAACACTCTGCGGGCTACTTCCACCGGGTCAATGGAATCGAAATAAGCTGAGCTTGTCATCAGCAAAATACCGCATACCCCCAATGAAGCCACTGTCAATACCGTTTTCTTTTTATTGCGTGAGAAATTGATGATCGCCAATTTGCTGCTGGACAAAGAACGTTTTAATCTCTTTGTGCTTTTGGCAATTACTTCTTCATTCCCAGCAGAATACCGGATGGCATCAATCGGTGTAATTTGGGATGCCAGTTTAGCAGGGCGTCTGATTGTAAGCATGATACACAAATACATCAGTATCGCAACAAAGGTCCCTACAATTAACACTGTAGATGCAGCCCACCCATTTGGGACAAGCACATATCCGGCAACCGCTCCAACTATCAGCCCAATGGGAATAGCAGTAGCTGACAATCTGCGGCCCTCTTTCATTACGATCTGCCTGATTTGACGGCTTGTAGTACCAATCGTTCTTAGCTTTCCGTACTCATTTGTTTTTCTGATGATGGAAACAAAAAACAGACTATATATCACAAGCACACATGCCAAAGCCACAATGAAAATAACAAATGTGATGATTGTCATATATTCAAAACTTCTTTGCCGGATGAGGGAAAAATAATAACCGGAAAAATCAATATCTCTCAATTCAATCCCCCATTCTCCTGCTAATTCCTGGATATATTTTTTAAGTCCTTCTTCGGAAAGGGCATCCGTTCCTTTCGCATGGATATATGCACTGTATATGGGCTTTTCAGTATTGCTTTTAACAAAAGAAGGGGTTACATAGATGGCATAGTTTGATTCCGTAACAGGCAATATACCGCACACCGTGTAATTCTGCTCGTTACCTGTCAAACTCAATCGGATTGTATCACCTATCCCGCTGGACAAACCCTTTCTATCTAAAAATGCCTGTGTTACGGCTACCTCATTTTCGGTTTCTGGCAGTCTGCCGTCTATAGCGGGGTATTTTGCCAACTGCATGAGATTTTCATCCATAGAGCGTACCGTAACCTTGTATTCTCCATAATCGATCATCCCCATTAAATAGCTGAACCCTGCCAAAACCCGGTCATCATTCTGGATTATGCGGGCTGTTTCATCGCCAAGATCGCTTATATTAGCCTGATACATTCCTTCGGCGTTATTCCGGGAAGCTCTTTGTCCGCCAAAGAAGTACAGTATTGTTGCCATAATAAGGCATGTGGCAAAAGTGATCGTAATTATGATAAGCACATTTCTGGTTTTGTCCGCTTTCAGGTTCTTTTTAGCCAGCTTTTGCACAATAGTCTTTGTATCATTATCAAATGGCAGATTCATTCCTTATCCCCCCTCAACCTGTAATCCTGCCGTCTTCAATCCGCACAATGCGGTCAGCAAGCTGTGTGATGTCATTGTTGTGAATGATCATCACGACTGTATCACCGTCAAGTTCCACCGGAAGGATGATATTCTCATACACATTCAAAATTGGTACAAGGTTATAGTTCTGGAAAATAAAGCCGATATTACGACAACGGAAAATGGTAAGCTGCTCATCATCCATCTTTGCCAGTTCCTTATCCCTCACGCAGACAGAACCAGAAGTCAGCACATCAAGCCCGCCCATCATGTGCAGCAGGGTTGATTTCCCGCTCCCGGACGTGCCGACCACTGCCACAAACTCCCCCTGTTCTACGGAAAAGGACACGCCGTCAAGGGCACGGGTGACATTCGGCTCGACGCCGTAATATTTTTTCAAATCTGTTGTCTTTAAGATACTCATACGAATACCGCCTCTCTTTCATGTGGCTATCCCAACCACCATTTAATAAACATATCATAAAACTGAAATATTGCAGAAATGTCCCAAAACCCATGAAAATCCTCCTTGAATTGCTTCAATTTTAGGACATTTCATTTTTTCGGAAGAAAAACAGAGAATGTAGAACCTTCCCCCACTGCGGATACAACCTTGATGTAACCGCCCTGCATGGTAACAATCTCGCGGGCAAGGTAGAGCCCAATGCTTATCCCGTCTATGTCATGCACCGTGTCCTCCCGGTAAAAGCGTTTGAAGATTGCCGCCTGCTCCTTTTTGGGAATGCCTTTGCCTGTATCCGCGATGTCAACTTTAAAATACATTTCCCACTCCTGCACAATCACACGGATGCTGCCACAGGCAGGGGTATATTTTACTGCATTATCCAAGGTGTTACACAAGGCTTCTGCAGTCCATCGGCTGTCATGTGGGAAAGAAAAACTGCCCAGACAGTCCACCGACAGGGCAATCCGCTTTTAACGCAGGACAATCATCTGGAGATAGTTCATCCGCTACTGGAATAACCGAAGAATCTGCTCTGCTAACGGAGGGCTTCCTCCTATGGTTAAACGACAGCAATCCTATGCTTCCCTGAAAGAAGCAGCATAGGATACAAAATCCTTGAGGAAAATGTGTCAACTAATCTTGACAAAATCATTTCTCCTTTTCCTCCATTAAAAGCAGAAAGCAGACAAGTTTCCCTGTCTATTCCTGCTCTGAATATTTTTATTGATATTTATAAACATTCCGCTTTGCTTTTTACCTTTGCCTTATCCGGTTCTGGTGCTTTTTTCTGCTGGTCTATTTCTGCTTTCATCTGTGAGAGTTTATCCTTTAAGGACACCCTTCCGTCTTTCTCCGCCTCTTTCCCTGCATCGAAACGCTCAGACAGCCGATCCAGCTTGTCAAATGCCTTGTTAATGGAAGCAATATCTTTCCGCAGATTTTCCACCGCTTTTTTCACAGGCTTATTGATTATCCTTGTCAGATCGACACCCTGCTTTTCATCCGATACTTCCTTCGTTCCTTTTCCGGCTAACAGTCTGCCCACGTTGGAAACACTGTTCCCGATCTGCTTTCATTCATCCCCGATGCTGTCTATCTGGTTGGCTGTCTTTTGATAGTCCAGCATTACTTCGGTCAATCGCTCACGGTAATCCGCAAACATTGACTTTATACCAGAAATTCCTTTCTGGACAACTTTGCACATCTCCGATTTCCCTTTTTCCTTAAAGGCATTGACTGCCTGTGCCGCTGTTTCCAACAAATAGTCTTTTACTGCCGACAGATGCTCTGACAGATTTGTAATTTTTTCCTGAAGGTGCTCCACTTTAGCCATAAGGTTTTCTTTGACCAATTTCGGCTGGTTTTCCTGCAACTGTCCAAGCTGCTGTCTGACACCCTGTAACTCATCCGCCATTACGGCAATCTGTAGCTGCATACCTGCCGCATATTTGAAAAGCTCCATAAAATCCTGCGACTGTTCTCCCATGTTCTGCTGGTTAAGCAGCTCCATGAACCGCTTTAACACATCATTTTCTTCTGTGAACTGTTTTATATCTGTCATATTTTATTTTCCTCGTATTATAAAGTAGTAGTGTTTATAGTCCCTCTCCAAGGACTATATGCTATACTAATAGAGATACTGTGGATTGTTTTTATTCTCCTACCACATGATGGTTTAAGAAAGGTTACAACCACAGTCTCCTTGTATATTTGTTAATCAGTTAGATACCGCATGACGGTTTATTTCGAACGAGGTTACAATCGCAAGGAGTACTAGTGGTTCGAAACAGTATCAAATATTGATTCAAAGGAGATTTGTTATGATTTATGTTGGAATTGATGTTGCCAAGGATAAACACGATTGTTTTATTACGAATTCAGATGGTGAGATAGTATTCAAATCTTTCACCATTCCTAATAACCGCATAGGTTTTGACACCTTATTTCAAAGAATCGAATTCATTTCCGATGATTTATCCAAAGTAAAAGTAGGACTGGAAGCCACTGGACACTACAGTTACAATCTTCTGGGATTCCTTCTTGATAAAGGTTTGCCGACCTATGTTATCAATCCGTTACATACCAATCTTTACAGAAAAAGCCTTAGCCTTAGAAAAACGAAAACGGATAAAGTTGATTCCCGTACCATTGCTTCCATGATTATGTCTGACGTGAACTTAAAGTCCTACTCAGATATATCTTACCACAACGAAGAGCTAAAGTCATTAACCCGTTACCGTTTTGATAAAGTAAAGGAACGTGCAAAGCTAAAAGGTTCTGTTTCCAGGCTTGTGTGTATTTTGTTTCCAGAACTCGAAAAACTTGTTCCGTCACTTCATATGGTATCTGTATATGCTTTGCTCTCTGAATTTCCAAGTGCATCTGCTATTGCATCAGCACATCTTACAAGGCTTTCCAATCTGCTCGTCGAAAGTTCCAAAGGCAGATATGGGAAAGATACTGCTGTCCTGTTTCGTGAAGCTGCTAAGACTTCTATCGGCTCTCCTATGCCAGCGAAATCTTTGGAACTGAAACATACCATAAAACTCATTCATGAGCTGGATGCAGAGATTGAAAAAATTGAACAGGAAATCAGAGCCATTATGGATGAAATTCATTCTCCAATCCTTACCATTCCAGGTATCAGTTATCGTATGGGTGCAATGATTCTTGCTGAAATTGGCGATTTCAACCGTTTTGATTCTCCTGATAAGATACTGGCTTATGCAGGAATGTCACCATCTACTTACCAATCAGGGCAGTTAAATAACTGCTATTCCCACATGGAAAAATGAGGTTCCAGATATCTGCGGTATGCTCTTTACAATGCAACGAAATACGTCTGCCATTGGGATGAAACCTTTGGTACTTATTTAGCAAAAAAACGAGCCGAAGGGAAACATTATAATGTTGCTTTATCTCATGCAGCCAAGAAGCTTGTAAGAACTATCTATGCAATGGAAAAATCAAGACAGCCATATATAAGTGCATCTTAATTTTTTCAATAAATAACTCCTTTTTTGAGTGTCAGTAATGACACTCTATTTGTCATGCAGTTTTCAAGGTACCACTCTATCTGAAGTGCATTTCTGCAATTCATTCAAAAAAATTTCATTTTAGACTTGACTTTTAATAGTTAGTCTTTCTTTTCCTACACAAAAATACCATCCTGAATATTTACAAGACGGTATCCCCAAAAATTAAAAGGTGCATGAAGTGTTAATAATGCTTACTTTCCTTGCACCTTTCGGTTACTATTCAATTTTTCTTAGAGCAGCCTGTCAAGTGCTGGCTCTCCGGCATCATCATCGGCACCTAATGCTAAATATTCACGAATGTTAATTTTGATGTATTTATCCTTTATTAGCATTCGCTTTCTTCCTCATTTCCATAAATGCCCTTAATTCAGCTTCCCCTTTAATTTCCTTCGCAGCCACAGGAATGCGAATCGGACGGTCATTGGCAGATGCTTCAACCGCATCAGCAAACATCTCCACCTGCTCTCTGCCGGAAATAACAAAATTTTTCGTGATGCTTGAAGTTGCCATAAGAAACACCTCCTTTGTTAGTATGGCTCTTTTTGCATTCTACATACTTTCCTATCTACATTGTACGGTTTTGCAGCCATCTTTACAACAAAAATTTTATGAATTTTTTATGTCTACATCATTACCTCCTTGTATAATATATTTAGGTTGTTCGAGGAATACCTATAAACCCTTAAACCTACTTCTTTACATCTCCGGTCTGATAGGAGATAATAGTTTTATTAGATTGAGAGGAGGATCGTCACCTCCTTGAGTGGCTCTGCTCGT
>CAJUEI010000156.1 GCA_910585255.1 uncultured Lachnospiraceae bacterium | reverse complement strand
TTATGATGATGAAGGGATAGAACAGATTTCAAACAAAAATAGAATGTATTGTGAAATAACCGCACAATATTGGGCATATAACAATCTGAAAGCAGATTATTATGGTTTCTTTCACTATCGGAGATATCTGTCATTTCAGGCAGCTTATCCGGTTGACAGAAAGGGAAGACTGCTAAAAAAAGCTCCTTATCCTTATAAAGAAATCGATAGCATAAAACGGAGTGAAAATCAGTTCGCTTTCGATCCGCAAAAGATGCGGAAGATAATAGAACAAAATGATATTATTACGGTATTAAGGGAGAAGATGAATGTTACCGTATACCAGCAGTATTGCCAGTTTCATCATAAAAAAGATATCGATCTTTTAATAAAAACAGTAAAAGACATGTATCCAGAATATATTTCTGCTATGCAGGAATATCTAAATTCCAAAAAATTATATTTTATGAATATTTACATTATGAAAAAAGAATGTTTTTATGAATATGCTTCTTTTGCTTTTTCTGTTTTGCAAAAGATAGAGACTACACTTCATACAGAGGAGTATAGTGAAGCAGAATTACGAGTAATGGGATATTTGGCAGAACGGCTGTTTGGAATTTATTATACCTATAAACGCAGACAAGAGCAGGTTCGCTGCTGTGAATTAATGTATCTGATTTTTTCGGATACGGAACCGCTTGAACCAGTTTCTCCATATTTTGAAAAGGATACCAATGCCGTTTTGATTGCAATGGCAGCAAATAATCAATTTGTACCCTATCTTTCAGTGGCGATTCAATCTTTAAAGGAAACAAAGAGTAAAAAAGATCGATATGATTTAGTTGTCCTTCACCAGGATATAGAGCAGCAGAATCAGCAGAGTATCGAACATATGGGTGATCAAAACTTTCAGATACGGTTTTTTTCGGTAAAAGATTACATAAGAAATATTTCGTTTCCGGTACACCACCATCTGTCACAGGAGACATTTTACCGCTATTTTATTCCAGAAATTTTTCAAAAACAAGAGAAGCTATTATATCTGGATGCCGACTTAATCTTTCGGCAAGATCCCGCCGAATTGTATAGACAAGATATAGAAGGCTGTCTGGTAGCTGCAGTAAGAGATATCGAATCAGCCGGGAATTGTAAAGCGGATCGAACATATAGAGAGTATCTGATAAAACAAGTGGGCTTAAAAGATCCAATGGACTATATGCAGGCAGGAGTTTTGCTTTTTAATTTAAAAGAATTTCGAAAGCAGGTACAAGTAGAGGATTTAATTTCCCGAACATTTGAGTATAAATGGAGGATGTTGGATCAAGATGTGTTAAATTGGAAGTGCCAAGGGAAAATAAAATTTTTGGATATGAAATGGAATGTATTAATGAATTGGAAGTATTGCGGAAAGTCTAGAATGGATATTATTAAGCAGGCTCCCAATTCCCTCTATCAGGAATATCTGCTTTCTAGAACAGATCCTGCTGTTATTCACTATGCGGGAGCCTGGAAGCCGTGGCAGCTGCCAAGGTGTGATTATGCAGAAGAGTTTTGGCAGACAGCAAGAAACAGTCCGTTTTATGAAACGATTTTATATGAGAATACCAAGAAAAAGATAGGAAATTTCAGAAATAGTCAGGAAAATAATAAACGGATATTTGTATTAAAACCGACCAAAATTGAGATTGCAGTAGATATGAAAAAAGTAAACCGATTCTTTCCGGCAGGTTCAAGAAGACGGATATGGCTGAGGAATCTGATATTGAGATAGAAAGGAAGAGGAGAACAAGTAGTGAAACAATTAAAAAACTATATCAAAGGTTTTATGAAATATAAAGATCTGCTGAAGGAATTGGTAGCAAGAGATATTAAAATCCGCTATCGGCGATCGGTACTGGGAATGTTTTGGACAATTTTAAATCCAATTTTAATGATGTGTGTATTTACGGTTGTATTTTCACGGCTGTTCCGCTCCGATATCGACAATTTTACAATATATTTTTTATGTGGAAATGTACTCTGGTCTTTTATGACAGAATCTACAAATAATGCACTGAATTCTATTGTAGGAAACCAAAGCTTAATTAAAAAAGTATATATTCCCAAATATTTTTTTCCGCTGTCAAAGGTATTGTCCTCTTTAGTCAACTTATTTTTTGCTTATATCGCAATGATGATAGTAATGTTAGTAACCAAAACACCGTTTTCTGTTACAATGCTGTTGTCGGTTCTTCCGATTTTTTATGTTATGTTGTTTTCGATTGGGCTGGGAATGTGTTTAGCGGCATGGATGGTATTCTTTCGGGATGTTTTTCAGCTTTACAGTGTTATTACATTGGCATGGATGTATCTGACGCCTATGTTTTATCCGGCGTCTCTATTGGAGGAAGTTCTGCCTGCAGCACTGCGGTGGAATCCTATGTATCATTATATTACATATCTACGCTGTCTGGTTTTGGAAAGAAAGATACCGGGGATAGCAGAAAATATAGTTTGTCTGGCATTTTCTGTTACTATATTTCTAATAGGACTGCGGGTATTTTATAAAAAGCAGGATAAATTTATTTTATATATCTAGGAGGTTTCATGGAAGAATATGCAGTGGAAGTAAAAAACGTTTCCATGATGTTTAACAAAAGCAAAGAAAAAGTAGATAATTTAAAGGAATATCTAATTCGTTTTGTAAAAAAACAACTGATGTTTGAGGAGTTTTGGGCGTTGCAGGAGGTTTCTTTTGCAGTAAAAAAAGGAGAATCGGTAGGACTGATTGGATTAAATGGTTCTGGAAAAAGTACGATCTTAAAGATTATTGCACAGGTTATGAAACCGACCAGCGGAAGCGTAAAGGTGACAGGAACAGTGGCACCCATGATTGAATTAGGGGCAGGATTTGATGCGGATTTGTCGGCAAGAGAAAATGTATTTTTAAATGGAACGGTGCTTGGATACAGCAGAAGACAGATGGAAGAAAAATTTGAGGAGATTATTGATTTTGCGGAATTGTGGGAATTTGTAGATACTCCGATTAAGAACTTTTCTTCTGGTATGACAGCACGGTTAGGATTTTCAATTGCAACTGCCAACTTGCCGGATATCTTGATTGCAGATGAGATATTGGGAGTCGGAGACTATAAATTTCAATTAAAATGTGAAGAACGGATTGGAAAGATTATTGATCGGGGAGCAACGGTATTGTTTGTCTCTCATTCCCTTGAACAAGTACAGACAGTCTGCAGTAGGGCAATTTGGCTGGAAAAAGGGAAGCTGATGATGGATGGAGAGGTAAAACAAGTTTGTAAAAGCTATTTATCAAGATAAAATGGAAGGGGAACGATGATGTTAAGAAATACGGAGGAGAAGGATATTAAGCTGTTTGTTTCTTGTCATAAGCCGTCATTTGTACCAGAAAACGGTGTATTTTGTCCGATACAAGTTGGAACGGCACTGGCTGATAAAAAGTTAGAGGGAATGAAATATTACGATAATCAGGGGGAACATATCTCAGAAAAGAATCGGCAGTATTGTGAATTAACGGCACAATATTTTGCCTGGAAAAATATAGAAGCTGATTATTATGGTTTTTTCCACTATCGCCGTTATCTGAATTTAAGCCCTATTGAACGGGAAGAAGACGGCTGGGGAAATGTGGTATATCATCATATAACCGAAGAAGTGCTAGAAGAAAATTATTTGGATACCAAAGAAAATATTCAGGCTATGATTCAAGGTTATGATATTATCGTTCCGATTGGCAGGGCATTTAATCGGGAGGAATCTTCTAATACAGTCTATGAGCAGTTTATAAAAGAACATCCTACCTTAAAAGAAGATATAGATAAGGCGATTCGTATTTTATCTAAAAAGTATCCCGATTTTACAGAAGCCTGCAGTACCTATCTGAACTCTAAATTGGCATATGAGTGTAATATGTTTATTATGAAAAAAGAGTTATTTTTTAAGTATTGTACTTGGTTATTTTCTATCTGCAGTGAATTGGAGAAACAGTTGGATTTGACGGAATATAATATGGATGAGAATCGGGTAGTTGGTTATATTGCAGAGCGGCTGTTTGGCATTTATTTTACAAAAATAAAATTGGATCAGATCTATAAGTTTCGTGAAGTACAGAAAATATATTTCTTTCACACCGATCCGACAGAAGAGATTCTTCCTGTCTTTAAAGATGCGGTTCCAATTATATTGTCGGCAAACAATGAATTTGTGCCATATTTGGCGGTTTTTATTCAATCCGTTGCAGAAAATTCTTCTAAGCAAAATAGATATGATCTGGTAGTTTTACATAGAGATATTACCGAAAAGAACAGGAAAATATTAAAGATAATGTTAAAGGAATATGAAAATTTTTCTTTACGTTTTTTTGATATGGAGGAAATCGTTCAGGGGCTGTCTCTTTTTGTCGATCAGCATCTATCAGTAGAAACCTATTATAGATTAGCGATACAAGAGATTATGGCAGAATATAAAAAGGTGCTTTATTTAGACTGTGATATGGTTATGCTGACAGATGCAGCAAAACTCTATCAGATTGATGTAGAAGGAACCTATTTGGCTGCCGTTTTGGATGTGGATTTGGCAGGAACAATAAAGCGGGACAAAGATAGAAGAACTTATGTAGAACAGGTTTTAAAGCTAAAAGATCCCTATCGTTACTTTCAGGCAGGAGTATTGGTATTAAATTTAGATATGTTTCGGAAGAATTTTACAGTAAAACAACTCTTTCAAGTGGCCGCAAGTTATCAGTGGAGACAGCACGATCAGGATGTTTTAAATTATCTGTGCAAAGAAAATTTTATTCTTTTAAAAAATGAGTGGAATGTTATTATGAACTGGGAGGAAGGAGAACGTTCAAGAATAAAGATTATTGCGGAAGCACCAATGCAGATTTATCAAGACTATTTAAAATCAAGAAAAAATCCTTTTATTGTCCACTATGCGGGTTACCAGAAACCATGGAATGTACCTACATGCGACTATGCAGAATGGTTTTGGAAATATGCAAAAAATACGCCATATTATCAGCAGCTTTTAAAAAGAGTGATGCAAAGCGGAAGTGAAAGGATATCTGTGCCGCAGGAATCCTCTGCTTCGGCAGTTCATAATGAATTAGAAAGTATTGTTCAGCAGGTGGATAACCAGGGAATACGAATTAGAGGAGTGGATGAGGTAGTGTATGTAGATGGAGCAATGGTAAAATTAATTAATTGGTTCAATAGAAAGTATCCGATTCATTCTAAAAAGCGGGCAAGATTAAGAACTATTTTGAGAAAAGTATTGAAATAAAACTATTGTGATGATAAACGAAGAGGAGAAGTAAGCAGAATGATAAAAATAAGAAAATATCTGACAGTTTTTTATACAGTACTGTTTATGATAATTTTTTGTATGATTCTATTTATTGATAAAAATATAGAATATGCAAATAAAAATAATTGTGATGTATCCAATATAGTATTATTGATAGTCGGGATTATTATAACAGTAATAGTAGTAATTGGATATTATCGTTATTTTGCTTGCTATCTTCAAAAACGTAATAAAAAAGAATGTTATTTTCTGTTGATTACCGCAAATATAGTATTATTTTTTATTCAGCTATATATTTTTAAAAATATATATTTTGAGTCAAACTGGGACTGTGGAATGTTAGCAGAAGTAAGTGAAGGATTGGCATATCATAATTATGATATTAATTTTGGATTTTCTGGAGATTATTTTTCCAGATATCCTAATAATGTATGGCTTACTTTTGTTTTAACAGTAATAAAGAAAGTGAATATCTGGATAGGATTGGAAACACCATATTTTGCTACTGTATTAACAGGAATAGCTGGAGTCAATTTATCCGTCTTTTTTTTAACCCTAATTGTAAATGAACTGACAAAAGACAGACAATGTTCGGCACTTGCATGGATAATGGCAGCAGTTTATCTGGGATTGTCACCTTGGTGCAGTATTCCATATTCGGATATCTTTAGTATGTATTTTACGGTATGGATATTTTATCTGTATGTTAGAAGAAATTATGCAAAATATGCACTGCTAAGATGGTTTTTTATAACGTTATTGAGTTTTATTGGCTATCAGATAAAACCTACTGTTATTATAGTTTGGATTGCTATTTTAATTTATCAGATATTATCTGTAAAATCAAAAAAAGAATTGCTGAAAAAGGGATGTCAAGTTATAATTTTATCTGGGATTTGCAGTTTGATAATGGATTATTCAACCGATATGATTAAGAATAATATAGGTTTCATTCCTGATGATAATAAAAGTTTTTCTATTGCCCATTATGCTATGATGGGATTGAATGAGGCAACAACAGGAGGATTTTATAGTGATGATGTAGAATATAGTGCATCTTTTTCTAGTGTAAAAGAGCGGACAGATGGAAATATAAAAAGGATAAAAGAGCGAGTCAAAGGAAGGGGAATAAGCGAAAATCTTTCTTTTTTTATACGAAAATTAATAATGAATTATAATGATGGTTCTTTTGCATGGGCAAAAGAGGGAGATTTTTTTAAAACAATAAGTTCTCCTCCTAATATATGGATTAGTGTGGGATTACGTCATTTTTATTATGGAGAAAATAATGTAGTTATTTATAATATAATGCAGATGATTTGGCTAATCATATTGGGATTGAATATCGTAGCAGGTTGGAGTTGTTTAAAGTCAGAAGCAGAAGAAAAAAGTGTAATTTTTCTTACTTTAATAGGAATTACACTATTTGTTCTTTTATTTGAGGGTAGAGCAAGATATTTTATTTTATATAGTCCGTATTATATTATATCGGCAGTTATTGGATTAAAATATTTGTTAGGAAAGGTTTTTCCCGCGGATTTATTTTAGGAGGTAGGTATGAAGGACAAAAGAGAAAAATATATACCATGGATTGATATGGCAAGAAGTATTGCAATTTTGTGTGTTGTATGGTGTCATGTAGTAGAAGAAGTGTATCATTTTAATTTAGAATATGTTTCTCAGCTTCCTTTATCTGCAAAAATATTTTCTTTTTCTGCTTTTACAATTGGAAGGCTGGGAGTACCGATATTTTTATTTATTACAGGATATTTATTATTGGGGAAGGAATATAATAAAGAAAAATGTAAAGTATTTTGGAAACATAATTTATTATCGTTATTTATAACAGTAGAAATTTGGATTGTTCTCTATCATATTTTTTTGACTCTTTATTATCAGAATGATTTTGATTTTTCTATTTTACTAGAAACCATGCTGTTTATTAGACCTGTTAATATAAGCCATATGTGGTATATGCCAATGATATTGGGATGCTATCTATTTATTCCCGTTGTTTCGAATGGTTTGATTAAAAATAATAAGGAAGCATGTTTATTGCCTCTTCTGGCTGCAGGAATTCAGTTATTTATTTTTCCTATTATAAGTATGCTGTCTCATGTTTTTTATGGAAAAGATATATCAAGTCTTATTTCAATAGAATTTTGCGGATGTTATGCTTATATGATAATTATGGGATATTTAGTAAAATATGGTATATTTAAGAAAATACATAACAAATTTCTTATTTTGATTCAAATAGGAATGTTTTTATGTGCTGTGATTTTTCAGATATTTTTATATCAAAAGCAATTTCCTTATAATATATGGTATAATTGCGGGTTTTTATTTTTAAGTGCATTAGCATTATTTGAATTATTTTCACGGATAAAAATAAAAAAGTTTTATAATTTTTTTTATAGTACGGCACGTTGTTCTTTTGGAGTTTATTTGCTTCATAATCCTATAAAAATGTTATTGATTCATTGCCGTTGGATACAAGTAATTGAAATTTTATGGGTAAAAGTGATAGTATTGTTTCTTATTACCTTTTTGATAGCTTGGGGGGGTACATTAATATTATCGAAAATTTCTAAACTGGGAAAAATATTATTTCTAATAAAATAATATTGCAATAATACTTTTATCAAAAAATTTTTATTTTAACAAGGAAAGAAAGCAAGCAAGTAATGAATAAAGTAGAAAAAGAAATTTTATTATTTTTAGAACAGAAAAAAGAAAAATTATTTTTTATTATTATTTCAATAATAGGATGTTTAATCCGTTTAAGTGGAAAAGAGTATATTTCTGGAGATATGGATACTTTTCTTCTTCCATGGTATAGAGAAATAAAAAGTATGGGGGGGTTACGGGCATTAGGCAGTCAAGTAGGAGATTATAGTGTTCCATATCAGTTTTTTATAGCATGGATCACGAATGTACCCATTAATGCAGTTTATCTATATAAATTATTGTCCTGTGTATTTGATTTTTTATTAGCATTTTTTAGTGCAAAATTTATTTGCTTATTGAAAAAAGAAAAATCAAAAATTTTATTTTGTATCACATATAGTATAGTCTTAATTTTTCCAACTATAGTTTTAAATTCATCTGTATGGGGACAGTGTGATTCGATATATGCAACCTTTGTTATAATAGCACTTTATTTTTTATATGGAAGAAGATATCAGTTATCATTTGTTTTTTTGGGAATTGCATTTTCTTTGAAATTACAGACGATTTTTGTAATTCCATTTTTTATTTATTATTATATACAGGAGAAAAAATTTGGAATTTCCTATTTTCTTCTTTCACTAGCTGCAGATTATATGATGCATCTGCCTGGATTTATTATGGGGCGTTCTCTATTAGAACCAATTAAAATTTATTTAGGGCAGACAAGTGAATATCAGGAAATGTGGTGTAATTTCCCAAGTGTATGGGCATTATTGGGAAATCACTATGAGATTTTAAAAAGTTTTGCAGTTTTATTTACCGTTTGTATATTGGGAATAGGATTATTATATAGTATAGATAAAAATATACGCTTCATATCCCCTATTATCTTTTTAGGAGTGTTAATCTGGACAGTATGGACATGCTTATTATTTTTGCCTTCTATGCATGAACGATATGGATATATCTTAGATATACTTTTGGTTTATTTAGGATTTGTAGGAGGAAAAGTATATATTCGATATATAGTTGCCGCATTTTTATGCAGTTTGATCACATATGGGAATTATTTGTTTGGACTTGGAATAAACATAAAACTTTTATCAGTGATCTATATCATAGCGTATATAAATTATACTTATACAATAACAGAAAAAATACAGAAGAATAACTTTTAATAGATAAATGTGTATGGTAATGCTTAAGACGAAAAAGGAGTAACAATAGATGAAACCAATATTATATATCATTATACCCTGTTATAATGAAGAAACCGT
>CAJUEI010000155.1 GCA_910585255.1 uncultured Lachnospiraceae bacterium | reverse complement strand
CTTGGCGGCTTAGAAGCGGTGGGTTGGGACTTCCTTGATGAGGTTAAATAAGGAATTTTGCAGAGAGAAAAACTAGGAATGACAGAGGTTTACAATATAGAATTTCGCATTTATCCAGAAACAAAGTTTTTTTATTAAGATAGTTGATATTTAGATAAAAATAGGTTATAGTATATTATGATAAAAAAGATGCATAAATACATATTGTGTTTAGGAAAGGGGTATAAAGTATGTCTAAAGATCGGTTTATAGAAACTTATTCACAGGGAGCAACGAATGTTCGAAAAATAATTGTAGATAAAGAAACAGGCGTCAATTATTTATTAGCCTCCTCTTCATTAACATCAGGGTGTGGACTGACAGTTTTACTGGATAAAGACGGGAAGCCAGTTATCACTCCAATCGAATAAGTAAATGTTAGTATATAGAAATATAAAAAGCAATCGAATTGTCTATAACGAAAGAGCTACATAGGCTAGGTGTCTTCTGTAAAAGTTTGTCTTGCAGAGGAAAAGGCACAGATAGAAGGACAGAGATATAAAAAATAGGCTTTTCTTATCCGTTTTGTTTACGGATAAGAAAAGCCTATTTTTGGATTTCAAATTATTTATACTATAGTCAAATTAACTAAAATAATTCAAGATACATCTTATAAATGATTCTTAGAATATCATTTTGATTGGTATAATGAAAATAAACAAAATAAGCCAAATTTTTTTTCGAAAATACAGATTTAATTTATAATTAGGGCATTATAGTAAAAAATTTGTATAAAAAAGTCATTAATATTTGTTTAATAGTAATATAGAGTTACATTTTGTATTATAATAATTGACAAGCTACTTGTGAATTGGTATAATGCAAAGTAATTGATAATATTAAAATAAATGTTTCTTGTTTATTTTTATTTCACAGATTACAAAATCTGCTGTAGTGTATAAATTCCGGCAGATGAGACAGAAACGACTGTGACAGCAAAAAGACGAATTTCAGTTTTTCTAGGAGGAAACGTATATTTTATTTCTTCATAAGGGTCTGTAACGATTTTCTATAAGATATCCATAAGATTATTATAGGGGGAAAAGAGAATTTTTTATAAAATTTAAGAAGATAGGGGAAAGGGAAGATATTTTTAAAAGGAGGGAAAATAGAATAAACCATTTTGATTGTGATTATTGTCAATAAAAGACATAATAACATTTTATACAAAAGCAGGTATTTAGGGACAATTAATGCAAAATAACTATTTTGGAGGACATGATGAAGGACAATGGATTAAGTGACAGCGAAGTGGAAGCGTCAAGAAAAAAATATGGAACGAATGAAATTCCAGATTCGGAGCCTACCACATTTTGGGAGGCATTTAAAGAAACTTTTGGCGATCCGATGATTAAGATTCTTTTGATTATTGCTGCAATTATGATTTTGATGTGTTTAGGCGGATATGCAGAAATATACGAGCCGGCGGGAACGATAGCTGCAGTATTAATAGTTGCATTTGTATCTGCAAAAACAAGTGTTGCAAGTGATACAAAGTATCGGGAGTTAAAAGATAGTACAAAGAAAGATATATGTAAAGTATATAGAAATGGGTTAGTAACAGTAATTGAAGTGGATGATGTCGTTGTCGGCGACAGAGTGTTATTGCAGTCAGGAGATAAAATACCGGCAGATGGTATTTTAGTTCAGGGGGAATTGCGTGTAGATAACTCAGCATTAAATGGTGAAGCAGAAGAATGTAAGAAAAGTGCTGCCATAGGTGAAGTGAAGTTAGCGGATGAGATAACAGGAGATACTTTTGTTGATAGACATTCCCTATTTAGAGGAGCTGTAGTGTTTGACGGCGAGGGTATTTTAGATGTTAGAAAAGTCGGCTTAATGACTATGATGGGTAAAATGGCAGAAGAAATGCAGAATGATGAACCTGACTCACCATTAAAAGTAAAGTTGAGCAAGTTAGCAGGACAGATTTCGACATTTGGATATATTGGAGCGGTTGTTATTGCAGTTTTATATATGATATTTTTTGTTGTTCATGCCGGTGGTCTGCCGGTATATTTGGCGGCTGGCTGGAAGATAATCTTGCAGGATTTAGTAGAAGCCGTTTCATTGGCAATCGTTATCATTGTATGTGCTGTTCCAGAAGGACTGCCGTTAATGATCTCTTTGGTTCTTATGCAGAATACCAGTAAAATGTTAGATCATAATGTATTGGTAAGAAAAGCGGAAGGGATAGAGACGGCAGGTTCGCTTAATATTTTATTCAGTGATAAGACAGGTACAATTACAAAAGGTATGTTAGAAGTTGTTGAATTTTTTACTGCCGAAGGAGATACGATTCCGCTTTCACAGTTGAAAAATTATGGAAAAGTAAAAGGCTTATTAGATTTAGCTATCGGCAAGAATACGGCTTCTATGTTTGATGGAGAGCATAGGGTGATTGGTGGTAATGCTACAGATCAGGCATTAATGAAATTTATTGGTGAAGATACTTATTCTTTGCTGATATCGAATAAAGACGTTACAGTTACTATATCACAGGGATTTAACTCTGCCAATAAATTTAGTCAGGCAGAGATTAAAAGCTTGGGAAAAACATTTTATAAGGGTGCCCCGGAAAAGTTTTTGTCGATTGCGAAAAAGGCACTTGATAAAAATGGTAATGTAATTGAATTGAATTATGATGAATTGAATAATAAGATTAATGAATTAGCATCCAGGGCAATGAGAGTATTGGCATTTGGATATTCCGAAAAAGATTTAGTTGAAAATGAGATCAATCATGACGTTGTTATGATCGGATTTGTGGCAATTCGAGATGATGTAAGACCAGAAGCAAAGGCTGCTATTAAAGAGGTTCAGGAGGCTGGTATCCAGGTTGTGATGATTACAGGTGACAGATTAGAAACAGCGGTTTCGATTGCAGCAGATGCCGGTTTACTTAAGTCAGATAAAGATAAGGCATTGACTTCCGCTCAATTAAATGAAATGAGCGATGATGAAATTAAGAAAATAATTCGTGATATTCGAGTGATTGCCAGGGCATTGCCGACAGATAAATCCAGAATGATAAGAATTTGTCAGGAAATGAACTTAGTAGTCGGTATGACAGGAGACGGTGTGAATGACTCTCCGGCTTTAAAGAGAGCGGATGTAGGTTTTGCTATGGGAAGCGGAACGGAAGCAGCGAAGGAGGCAGGGGAAATTGTTGTACTAGATGATAATTTTAAATCTATTAAAGATGCAATTTGGTATGGACGTACTATTTATCACAATATTTTAAAGTTTTGTAAGTTCCAGCTTGTGATAAATGTAGCGGCAGTAATCGTCAGTGCGATTGCTCCATTCTTTGGTGTGGAAGAACCGTTAAAAGTAACCCATTTGCTTTTTGTAAATCTTGTTATGGATGGTTTAGGAGCACTTATGCTAGGCAATGAACCTGCACTTAAGAAGTATATGAAGGAAGCTCCTAGAAGAAGAGATGAAAGTATTGTGAGCAGGAAGATGATGGCTCAGATTATCACAATGGGACTTTGGCTGACCATTTTAAGTTTTGCATTTTTAAAGATACCGTTTTTCGATAGATTTTTTGAGACAGAAGAGCAAAAGCTTACGGCATATTTTGTGTTATTTATTGTAAGTGCTTTGTTTAATGGCTTTAATGTTAGAGATGATGGATTCGGTATTTTTAAGGGATTGGATGAAAATACAGGTTTCTTAAAAGTATTTTTTATCATTATTTTAGTACAAGCATTAATAGTAAATGCAGGATTAGTATCATTTCTTGGATGGCTTGGAAAGATGTTTAGCTGTGTGCCATTTGGCATAGCCGGATGGGGTGTGGTTATTCTTCTTGCGGTTACTGTGATACCTGTAGATATAATAAGAAAGATAGTAGTAAATAGAATTTGAAAGGAGGGGATCAGATGTCCATTAATTTATTAAAGGGACAGAAAATTAATTTATCTAAAGAAAATAATAAGCTGTCGCAGGTGATGGTTGGTCTTGGCTGGGATGAAGCATCTAGTTCAGGAGGAGGATTTTTAGGCGGATTGTTTGGTTCACAGCCGCAGCCGATTGATTGTGATGCATCTGTCATATTGTGTGGTGCAAATGGCAAAGTTGTATCGAATGATGCTTCAAAGTGCTGTGTGTATTTTGGCAATTTGAAACATGCAAGCGGAGCTATTGTACATCAGGGGGATAATTTGACTGGTGCCGGTGATGGTGATGATGAACAGATTATGGTCAATTTGCAGCAAGTACCATCTGATATAGATAAAATGGTATTTGTTGTAAATATTTATGACGGCCGTGCCCGTAACCAGCATTTTGGAATGATAAGAAATGCATTTATTCGGTTGGTAGATATGAACAGCAGAACGGAAATCTGCAGATTTAATCTTTCGGAGAATTATCATAATATGACAGGACTTGTCGTGGGAGAGATTTACAGAAAGAATGGAGAATGGAAATTTAATGCAATAGGACAGCCGATTCAGGAAGCAAGCAGACTGGAGTCACTGATTCAATTATACAGATAGGAGGATATGATTATGGCAATTAATTTAACAAAAGGACAGAGAGTTTCTTTAGACGATTCTATGAAGTTAGCATTAGTAGGTCTTGGATGGGATACAAACCGATATGATGGCGGTTATGATTTTGATCTTGATGCATCAGCATTTTTGTTAGGGGAAAATGGAAAACTTATGAGAGATGAGGACTTTGTGTTCTATAATAATCTCAATGGCAGAGATGGTGCAGTAATACATACTGGCGACAATACCACAGGTGATGGAGACGGGGATGATGAGGTTATTTATATTGATTTTACCAAGATTCCTAGTGATATAAAGAAAATTGCAATAGTTGTTACAATCCATGATGCAGAGACACGCAGACAGAACTTTGGTCAGGTTTCGAATGCCTATATTAGAATTGCTAAAAGAGCAGATGAATTTGATGAAGTTGGGGAGCCGGTTCTTAAGTTTGACCTTGAAGAAGAATTTTCTATTGAAACAGCACTTGTTGTTGCAGAAATATATGAAAAGAATGGTCAGTGGAAATTTAATGCGGTAGCGGCTGGATATCAGGGAGGCTTAGAAGCAGTTGTTCGTTCATTTGGCGGAAATGTATAATTTGCGGTTACTAGAAAAGAGGTGAAATCTTTGAAAGAATTTTCCAGAGGACAAAGAATTAGGGTAGCTTCCGGCGGAGAGTTAGAAGTAATTCAAAAACTTGGTGAAGGTGGTCAGGGTGTTGTCTATAAGGTGGTATACGATGGGAAAGAATTAGCACTGAAGTGGTACTTTGGAAACAAATTAAATGATGCAGACCGATTTTATCGAAATATTCAAAATAATATAAAAAAGGGTGCTCCAACAAGTGCGTTTCTCTGGCCTTTAGAGATTACAGAATACTTTGAAGGCAGTTTTGGTTATTTGATGGAATTACGTCCGCCGGAGTATAAAGATTTTTCGTTGTTCTTATTAGCAAAAGCGAGATTTTCAAGTATTTCAGCCGTTGTTAATGCAGCATTAAATATTACAAATGGATTTAGAGAACTGCATAATTCGGGATTTAGTTATCAGGATTTGAATGATGGAAATTTTTTTGTAAATCCAAAGACCGGAGATGTACTGATTTGTGATAACGATAATGTGGCTGAGTATGGGGATGCACTCGGGATAGCCGGTAAGTGCAGATATATGGCACCAGAAGTTGTAATGGGAAAGAAAAAGCCGGATGTTCATACAGATCGGTTTTCATTAGCAGTCGTACTGTATTTATTATTATTCTTAAATCATCCATTGGAAGGGAAAAGAACGATGTGTCCTTGTCTGACAGAAGAGCTGGAGAGAAAATTTTATGGAACGGAGCCTGTTTTTGTATGGGATTCAGGAAACGATACCAATCGGCCAGTTCGTGGAGTTCATGTAAATGAAATTAAATTTTGGCCGGTATACCCTAAATTTGTAAGAGACACATTTGAAGAAGCATTTAGTAATGCAGCTATGGTAGGAGCCGATATTCAACATCGAGTAACCGAGAAAAAATGGCAGGAAGTATTTACCGCATTGCGGGATTGCTTGGGGGTATGTACATGCGGCGGAGAGACTTTTATTGATGTAAAGGAATCTTCATGCAAATGTGTTAATTGCGGAAAAGATCTTCAAAGACCGATGATAATGAAGGTGAAGAAATACCATGTTGTGATGCAGCCGCAGAAAAAGTTATATGCATGTCATACGGTACATGATAGTGATAATTTCAGAGAAGTGAAAGGAGAAGTAATTACAAGCAGGCAGGATCCTTCTCTTGTGGGATTAAAAAATAACTCGGATCATAGCTGGACAGCGATTCTTCCAAATGGAACAACGAAAGTATATACCAATGGTCAGACAATCAAACTGGGAAGAGGATTGAAGGTTAATTTTGGTAATGGTAATGAAGCGGAAATTTACTGATAGAAAGTGGGGATTTATAAATGGGTTTATATGACGAAGTAGTAGAAGTTCCTAGAAGAACGATGGTGTTGTTCTTTGTGGTTGATACATCAGGCAGTATGAATGGTTCGAAAATAGGAACCGTTAATTCCGCAATTGAAGAAATTGTACCAGAATTGAAAGATATTTCTGAGACGAATGCAGATGCACAGATTAAAGTTGCGACATTAGCATTTTCTACGGGTGCACATTGGATCGACAGTGCTCCGGTTGCCGCTGAAAATTTCAGATGGAATTATTTAGATGCCAATGGTGTAACTGACCTTGGAGAAGCGTGTATGCAGCTCAATGAAAAATTATCGAGAAATGCTTTTATGAGTGATGCAACAGGTTCTTTTGCTCCTGCTATTTTCTTAATGTCAGATGGAGAGCCAACCGATAATTATAAACATGGTTTAGAAAAGTTAAAACAGAATAATTGGTTTAAGAAAGCGATTAAAGTTGCGGTTGCAATCGGCGAGGATGCCAATAAGACTGTATTAGCAGATTTTACAGGTAATATAGAGGCTGTCATTACCGTACATACACCGGAAGCACTTAAGAAGTGGATACAATTTGTAAGTGTTCGTGCCTCTGAAATTGGAAGCAAAAGTTCCAATGCTGGTATTGGTTCTAATGATTCCGGTTCAGAAATCGTAAGTAAGCAGGATGAATTTGTGAAGGAAATTAAGGCTCAGACAGAAACAACAGAAGCGGTTGAGTGGGATTCCTTTGATGATGATGGCATGGTTTGGTAGAGGAGGACATGTCTATGAATGTGAAATCCTTTCATTTGTCAGTTCAGGGAGCCAGTCACATAAGAAAAAATAAGGAATGTCAAGATTGTTCTAGAAGCTATAGCGATGAAAAGATTGCACTTGCCATAGTCTGTGATGGACATGGAGGCAATGATTATATGCGGAGTGCAGTTGGTGCTATGTGTGCATGTAATGCAGCAGAAAGGAATATAAAAAGTTTTTTGGAGAACACAAGCAAAGAAGCTTTTTTTGCAAATCCTGATAAACTTTTGAAGATATTAGAGGCGAGCATTATAAATGTATGGAATCAGTTGATATATGCACACTATGAAAAAAAACCATTTTCAGAAGCAGAATTAAACGGAATATCAGAAAAGGCAAGAAAAAGGTATGTAGAAGATAAGCAAATTGAAAGTGCATATGGTACGACTTTATTGGCTGTAGCTATGACGCATGAGTATTGGTTTGGGATTCATATTGGTGACGGAAAGTGTGTTGCAGTCAATCCAGAAGGTAAATTTGTTCAGCCGATACCTTGGGACCCGAAATGCTTCTTAAATGTAACGACATCCATATGTGATTCTGATGCATGGAATAATTTTAGACATTTTTATTCAGAAAAATTGCCTGTCGCAGTTTTTGTCGGTTCAGATGGAATAGATGATTGTTTTAGCAATAATGAACAGTTACATAATTTATATAAAACAATTTTGTATTCATTTGGAACATCTGAATTTGAGGAAGCATGGGAAGGTTTGAACGACTATCTGCCGCGTCTGTCTGCGAAAGGCAGCGGTGATGATGTCTCTATTGCAGCTATGTTAGATTTTGACGTTGTTCCAGAACTGGAAGTAGTAAAGGAATTTGATCGGGAAAAAGAAAAAGCACGTGTGGAGGAAAATGCCCGTAGAGAAGCAGAAAAAAACGAGGCGGAAAAAAGAAGAGTAGAGCAGGAGCATGCAAGATTCCAACGAGAAAATAATGTTTGTGGAAAAGTCGAGAAAAAAATAAAGTTTTGTACTGAGTGCGGGGCGGAACTTTCGGAAGAAAGTAAGTTTTGCAGTAAATGTGGTTCTAAAATCGGTCCAACTGGAGAGATCCAGCCTGATCATGATAATGGACAGATTCAATTATTTCCAATAAAACGTTATCAGAGTGAACATATTTCAGATATGGTATCTCAGCAGGAAATTAGTATTCAGGCTATTGAGATAAATGAACAGCAAAAATCTTGTGAACAGGAAACAACTCATATAGAAGATGATACTGTATTTGAAGAGAATACGGGTGATATTCAAACTTTAAATAAAGAAGTAATAGTAACAAAAGCAGATAGTTCAGAAAATCAGGTTATGGGAACTTTGGCAGAAGAGAGTATTCAAAAAACATAGAAAGCAGATATATAAGTTTGAAATGTAGATATATCTATTTCAGGTATATCTGCATTTTTTGATACGGTGAAAATTATGAAATGCCCAAAATGCGGAAAAGAATGTAATGAGTCAAATTCTATTGCTGGTAATAGAGGGATATGTCCATTTTGCGGCGGCAAATTCAGCCAATATGGAAATACTAGAGAAGAGATTACTAAAATAATGAAAAATTTAGTTGGATTATATGGAGTTGCAGTTTTAGAAGATATTAATCGAACGAATGCATTGCTGATGGATTATGCCCCCCATTTGAATAAAGAAAGAAAATTGATAGTAATGGTTATGAGGGAAGGAATTGTGCCTCAATTAATCAAAATGATAGGTGAAGAGGAGGATAATCAAAAGCAGAGATTAAATAGATGGATAAAGCAGCTAACGGAAAGCATTTGGATTACGGAAACAGCTGCAGTATACGCAGTATTAACTTTAGCATCTGCAATAGGGATAACAGTATGTCTAGGTACAGAAGAACAAGTGTCAGGTATACAATATCGTCTATCTGGAACAGAAATAGAAAGCAGTAAGCTGATAAAAGTACTTACTAAAGAGATGGGTCTTTTATCGGAAGACGCCATTTATTATGCATTAAAAGAGT
>CAJUEI010000154.1 GCA_910585255.1 uncultured Lachnospiraceae bacterium | reverse complement strand
TGTCTCATAACCCTGTTTTAAATCATACATTTCTTTTTTCTCCTATCTTTTATTTATTATTTTTTTTTTTATTTTTCGTTCTTTTTTATGTATTCCTTTATTTCGTTCTATTTTTGCTGCCCGCTCTGTTTTGTTATTCTTAACTCTTATCTGCTTTTTATTATAAAAATTTTTTTTACTTTTTACAAGGACGCTATTATCTTTTTTTACGTCCTTATTTGCAAAAAATCTTTTCGATCTATTCTGTTTTTTATCTTTAAAATTTGATGATGTTATTCTACCTTTATTATTTCTTTTTTATTGATACAAGATCGAAATAACAGATACCCAATAAAAATATAAAAGAACACGGCAAGCAGCAATTCTAATCTCTCATTTTGATTTGCCCATAGAGTATAATCAAATGAAATCAACCGATAAAATATTTTATATTTTTGCTGTGCAATTTCAAAACAACTGATGCCGCAGATACATCCTATTCCTTGTAAAAAAGAATGATTCCATAGGGAAAATAATAAAATACCCTCTATTATAAAATTTCGAACTCCGCAGATTAAAAATAAATAGCAGACAACTTCTGCTGCTGGAAGCGATAATATAAAATGATTTTGAGAAAAATAATAGCTGCCTTGTATATTCCAATTATAAAACGGAATTTTTCTATCTGCCAGAAAAATAAAACCTACAAAAAAAGCAGCATAAAAAAAAGAACTTATCATATTTGTCTTTATCTGCCGAGAAAGAAGCTGCCGCCAAGAACCGCAGCGAATTACAAAAGAATAAGAAAATTCGTGCCGATGCATTAGATAAACCGTAAAAAACAAGGGAAACATCATAAGCAACGTATAATGCAGCGGCTTCATAATAAATACACCATAATCTAATCTGCAGAGCCCTCTCTCAAAATATATATTTCTATAAATTTTTTTACAAAGTAAATAAAAAACAATTCCCATAAAAAGACCACCAAACCCAATAACATTAGGAAAATATTTTTTCATTTTTCTTTTCTCCTTTTCGTATTTTCTATTTATTTTGAATTTTAAACTTTTTATATTGCTTCTACTTGTAATTTTTATACTATACTTTCTTTCTTAACTTCTATCTGATTCTTATAAAAAAAGAAAAATAATAAATTATTCTTAAAATTTGAGTTGTAATCGTTGATATAACCTGATATAATATTCTTATCAATAAATTATTGTAAATAAAAAAATTACATCATTTTATTATCGGTAAAATCTATTTATATAAAAAGGAGGTATTTATGAACGATTTTCTAATGAAACCCAAAGTCGATTTTGCTTTTAAAGAAATTATGGCAGATCCGCTTTCCCGCATTGGTTTCTTATCTGCTGTCTTAAAACTTGATCCAAGCGAAATAAAAGAGACCCGTATTTTAAACACAAACCTTCGGAAACTGCACACAGATGAAAAACAGGGTATCTTAGATGTTCGGATTTTAATGAACGATCATACTGAAATTAATATTGAAATTCAACTTTCCGAATTAAAGGTATGGGCAGAACGTTCTCTATTTTATTTGTCCAAAATATTTACAGAACAAATTCATGAAGGACAAAGCTATGATGTATTTAAAAAATGTGTCAGCATTAGTATTTTAAATTTTACTCTCTTTCCTAAAGAACCTGAATTTTATTCCTGTTTTCGTATTATGGAAGAAAAACGTCATACTATCTATACTGATAAAATGGAATTCCATGTAATTGAACTTCCTAAGCTGCCAAAAGAATGGAAAGACGAAAATCAAGCTCTTTTATTGTGGGCAAAATTTATCAATGCAGAAAAAAAGGAGGAATTTGAGATGTTAGCAGAAAAAAACACATATATCAACCATGCTTATCAGCAGTTACAGATCATCAGTCAAGATAAAGAAAAACGGCTTGAATATGAAGCAAGAGAAAAAGCAATTCGAGATTATAACCAGCTTATGTATGAGTCAGAACAAAAGGGTATACAGCAGGGTATGCAGCAGGGTATACAGCAGGGTATACAACAGGGAGTACAGCAAGGTATGCAGCAGGCTATAAAAATTATCACTCTAGATTATTTAAGCGATCATCTTCCAAAGGAAAAGATTTTAATAAAACTTCAGCAGCTTTTTAATCTAACAGAAGAACAGTCCGAACAATATTATCAAACATTTGCTGCGGATTCTCATTTATCTTAAATTCTTTTAAGCAAAAGACAGCGACAGTATTTCCTGCTGCTGTCTTCTATTTTGTCCTAATCTTATCGTGTTTTCCAATACACTTTTTTAGGATATCGTTCATTGACCAGATAAAATTCTACTTGATTGATATTCTCCCAATTTTTCTTTGAAAAATGATTATCCCACATAGAATATGCTAAAGAAACTTCTTTCTCTTCTCCTCCTTTTATATTCATCACAAATCCATCTGGATTTTCCAGCAAATACATATCCCGATCCATTCCATTATCATAATAGCTATCTGTCTCTATATAAAACTTATACATTTCAAATTTTTTTGTTTCTTTCCCAATATTTTTTATTTTTATCTTCACAATAATTCCTTTGTAGTCATGCCCTTCTGCCCAACTGATATATTCCCCATACCGTTCCTCTAACTGCTGCAAGTCAAGCAGTTCTGCTGACTGAACCTGAACCAAAAAATCTTCTTCCATCGGATAAGTTTCTCCAAATTCTACATAGACTTTCTCCGCCGGAGGAAATGCCGCATTTACCTGATAAATTTTCCAAATAGAAGGAATCAGCAGCACCAAAACAACTATCCCGTATAGATAACCTTTTTTCTTTTGTTTCACAACTGCTCCTCCTTCTTTATTCTTCCATTCTCTATTACAAAAATCTGATCGGCTATTCCTTTTAATTCTTCTGTATCATGAGATGCAATTAAGATAACCGCATTTCTCTTTTTTTCTTTTTGAATCAAATCATTAAACTTTTCTACACTTTCCGTATCTAATGCATTAGTTGGTTCATCTAGAAGAATTAATTTGGGATGTTCCATCACAGCCGCAGCGATTCCCAATTTCTGTTTCATCCCAAGAGAATATTTTTTTACCCGCTTTTTTTCATCTGGATCTAACCCCAACTCCTTCATCACGGTTCGAATCTCGTCTTCCCCAATTTCTCCTTTTATATCAGCCAAAAGTTTCAGATTTTTATATCCACTGTAATGATCAATAAATCCCGGATTTTCAATTAATACTCCCACACTTTTCGGAAATTCCTGATTTCTTCCAAGCGTCATTCCATCCACTATAATTTCCCCTTGGCTTGGGCGAATCAAACCACAAATCGCCTTAATCAGCATCGTTTTTCCAGAACCGTTTTTCCCTTTTAATCCGTAAATCCGTCCCTGGTCAAACTGCAGATTAATCGAATCTAATATTGTGATACTTTCTATCCTTTTTGTTAGATTTTTAACCTCTATATACATAATTTCCCCTCTCTTATTCCATTCTCTTCTGTTTTTTATTCTTTTTTTATCCATTCTCTTCTGCAAAAATGAACGTATCCCAGCAGACAGCACAATACTGTCAGTATAATACAGATAACCGTCCCATAGAAAAGCTGTTTTTCCCACTTATCCGCTATAAAATCATATCGATATAACATGGTATAATTTCCAATTAACCAAGGATGCTTCCAATATGCCGATGCCGTTATAACCGTTATCATTCCTATTACTGCCCCTGCCTGATTCCAGAAAAAAGAGAGAAACAATACAAAAGCAGAAAGTGCTGTTGAAACCAATATAGGAATCCCAAACAAAAGCCAGATCACCTTTCCTTTTGCATAGCTTCCTAAAGCAAATCCCCATCTGTCGCTCTGCTGCCAGACAATCTCTCTTCCTAACAGTTGACTCCAGAGAAACGTTGTTATATAAAAAAGCAGACAATATCCCACTGCTGTTCCAATTACCCAAAGAGATTTGCTTAACCACCAAATTCCTTTACTTTCAGAGCGAATCAAAAATTGATAGCCCCGTTTGGCATAGTCCTCAAAAGGATAACGCACCGCAAAAAACAGATAACCAATATGAAATAAAAACCACTCAATCGGAATACGAAAACTCTGTACCTGCTCCATACGGCTGGCCTCTATGATTCCCCGAAAATACCCGCTGATACAGTCTAACCATGCCATTTTAGAATAGATCGACTCTGTTACAAAAATCACTGCCACCAGATAAATCAAATAATAATACCATATCTGAAGTGTTCCTGCCTGTATATCATACCAAATCTGCCGCCTTAGTTTTCCCATTCTTTATCCTTTCTCTATAAAAGCAAAACCATTTCATACCCTTTTATTCCAATCGTTTTCCCTTCTGATAGTACCCCACTGCCACTGCTGCCAGGATAAGAATTCCTATTAAAAATTCCCAGATAGTATTTCGAAAAAATCCGGGAATCAGAAAATAATTGGGTGAAAAATTCATAACACCTAATAAGTTATCTAAGGAAAATACAAAATAATAGCAGACAAAAGGCGTAATAAGAGCCGTAAATTTATAGTTCGTAAAAAATGTAGTCAATAAAGTAATTCCTGCAATTCCTCCTGCAAAGATAAAATCAATTCCTAAAAATAACAGCGTATGCAGTCCCGGGTGCTTATAATATAAAATTGCTCCTACACTCCTTGCATTTGGTCCAAATCCCATAATTGGTTCCGGTGCCAGCATAGGAAACCGCATTGCTGTAAAATATAGACTAAGCACCAGCGGCAGTACTACTGCAATTCCTCCAGAAAGAAATGCTGCAGTATATTTTGCAAAAAGATATTCTTTTTTCTGATTTCTTGTATAAATATGAATATAATAACCGCTATGTAAATCTTCATAATAAGAAGTTCCTGCCGGCAGACATGCTAATATCGGCAGAATCAAATAAAATAAATAACTCTGCATAGGAAAACTGCTTGCCCCAATCCATTTATAAAAAACACTTTCCGGGCAATAAATATTATATTGTTCCACTCCCACATTCCAAACATATTGATATTGATGCCATAGTACAATTCCGATTCCTATTAACAATGCCGTAACCATTCCTGTACTAAAAAAAGCTCTTTTACATTCCGTTATAATCTGTTTCTTCATCTTTCGCTCCTTGTCCTAAAGGCAGTTTAATAAAACTAAAATCTTTCGTTTCATAAGAAGAGGTAACACCCATATTGCAAACTCTTACTACATAATAGTTTTTATCTGACAGATGACAATCTTGTACAACATAAACAACCTCTGTTTCTAATTCCTCTCCTACTTCAAGCGGGCATTTAAAATAAGAACCAATATCCGGTTTATTTAACGCTGCTGTTTGTGCAGAACTTGAATAACCTAAGTCTAATTCTTTTCCCTGCTCATCATAAATCCATAAGTATATGGAATTTAAAAATGCTTCATTCCAATCATGTGTTCTCTCTATTCGTTTCAATTTTAATTTCATCACCAGATAAGAATAATCATTGATTAAATTACCATTTTCATCATATAGACATGTTTCAAAAGGTTCTGGTGTAAAATCCCACTTTTCATTTTTCTGTTTTGTGATATATGCCCCTTGTATATGATAAATCCAATCATCTTGTCGAATATCCTCCCCATAATTTTTAACATATGCCCCCTCTAGACGACTTACATCAACAAGTTCTCTCAAACTAAATACATAATCATCTATAATTTTATCCCATATATCTTCTGAATTTATATCATTTGTCCCAGAAGACAAGGTATCCTCCTTCACTCCCTGTCCCAAAGGCAGTTTAATAAAACTAAAATCTTTCGTTTCATAAGAAGAGGTAACACCCATATTACGAACACTTACCACATAATAGTTCTTATCTGACAGATAACAATCTTGTACAACATAAACGACCTCTGTTTCTAATTCCTCTCCTACTTCAAGCGGGCATTTAAAATAAGATCCTATATTCGGTTTATTTAACGCTGCTGTTTGTGCAGATCTTGAATATAAGTCTAATTTTTCTCCCTGCTCATCATAAATCCATAAGTCTATAGAATTTAAAAATGCTTCATTCCAATCATGTGTTCTCTCTACTCGTTTCAATTTTAATTTCATTGCCAAATAAGAATAATCATTGATTAAATTACCATTTTCATCATATTGACATGTTTCAAAAGGTTCTGGTGTAAAATCCCACTTTTCATTTTTCTGTTTTGTGATATATGCCCCTTGTATATGATAAATCCAATCATCTTGTCGAATATCCTCCCCATAATTTTTAACATATGCCCCCTCTAGACGACTTACATCAACAAGTTCTCTCAAACTAAATACATAATCATCTATAATTTTATCCCATATATCTTCTGAATTTACCTCCTCCACTCCCTGTCCCAAAGGCAGACTTACAAAGCTAAAATCTTTGGTTTCAAAAGGAGTAACGCCTGTATTATTAATATCTAAAATATAATAATTCTTATCTGATAAATAACAATCTTGTACAACACAGGCTATCTCTGTTTCTAATTCTTCTCCTATTTCAAGCGGACATTCAAAATAAGATCCTGTATGTGGTTTATTTAAGGAGCCTATCCTTACCTCTGCTGAACACACTTCTTCTCCCTGATCATTATAAATACAAGGCCACATAGAATTTAAATATAATTCACCTATTCTTTCTTTTGCTACCCTCTTAACTTTAATCTTTACTGCTACATAAGAATAATCATTGATTAAATTATAGTCTTCATCATAAACATATTTTGAATTATCTGGTACAAAGTCCCAATTCTCCTGTTTCTGTTTAGTAATATAGGCTTCCTGTACCTGGTAAATCCAGTCATCCTGTCTCACTTCCTCTTTATAACTTTTAATATGAGCTCCCTCCATACGAGTCACATCAATCATGCTTGATATGCTGGATATATAATTTTCCATAATCTTATCCCATATATTTTCTGACTCTATATTATTTAGATTAGAAGAAACTGTACTATTTTGTGTTGTTTCTTCTTCCTGTGATAAAAAAAGCTCTTCCGTTTGTAAAGCAGTTTCCTCTGCTTCCTTATTTGTAGTTTCAAGCAACACTCCTTGCGGCAAAGCATTTTCTTCATAAAATACAAATCTGTAAATAAACAAAATACAAATACCTATTATAATTATAGCATCAAAATATTTCCGTTTCATATTTATATCTCCAAAAAAGGGAAACCTGAATTAGTTTTCCCACTATTCAGGCTCCCATAAATAAAACTAACTATGGTGTTCCATACCCGCTGCAATTATCTGGACTCCAATACCCATGAATATAATGTTCACCATGATCCGCCGATGATGTGATTAAAAAAGTAGCCGAATATCCCTCTTTATGTGCATCATTTGGAAAATACTTTCTTTCTCCGCTCCCAACCTGATAATACCAAGTAGTATAAGTAGCTGCCATTGGAATTCCATCTTGTTTATCCTTAATGTTCTTATTTGCCCCACATGCAGCATTTATGGTTACTTCACTATCATTTCTTACATAACTATATGTATTATCTTCTTTATTTCTTGCTGTTGTAGCCACATCACTGCCATCTCCGTTATAATAAAATTTCCATTCTGTATCTCTATAATTATTTGCAGATATAGAACTAACTCCTCCAGCTAAAACAGCTACCGCTCCCACCAATGCATAAAACGTTGCCAATCCTTTTCCCTTTTTCTTTACTTTCATAGAATTTCTTCCTTTCGTTGTTTTGTGCTAAGTTACTTTAAAAGAACAACTTTTTCTTTCCCGAAAATATTCATGCCCTATTCTCGTAACACCACCTTGGCATGAAAGATGATGTTTTTTAGAATAATCCATTATCCCTCTTTTTCACTTAGCACAACCTGTATTTGTGTGTGATAACCTTATTTTACCATATATTACAATATTTTCCATATCAAAAGTGGCACTTTTTTTAATTTGTTCAAAAAAAAGTGCCACTTTTGATATAGACTTTTTCCAGAAATTTTTTTATAATATATCTTTAAATATATTTAAGTAATTGCGAAACAAGTTTACAATCTTGATTTCAACAAGATAAAATTTCAGCTATGCCGCGTTTCAAAGAGGTGTAATGTACCAAGCAAAATTTCAGGACATAAAAAAAACAGATAAAACTATCTGCCGATAAAATGGTATAAAAGAAAGTTGTTATGCAAGGTTTTTCTCCTCATCTGGAAAGGTATAGAACCATAAACTGCCTTCTCTTTACACCAATTTATTTTATATATCTCATACAAAATCTCTATTCTATATTACTTTCTGTCCCATTTCCCCCATATAGTATAATCGCCCATCAACTACTTCATCTCTTGCCATAGTCCCATCCTCGTGAAAATAATAAACTGCTTCACTCTCCGGTGATATATAAGAACCAGTCACTTGATATCCATTTTCATCAAAAAAATACCATTTCCCTTCTATTAACTGCCACCCTTTTACATAAGTACCATCCTGTTTTCTAAATTTCCACTTCTTTTGATTTATCCACTCACTTTTAATCTCTATCCATTCTCCGTCTATTTCTCCATATCCCTCAATCCATACTCCATCTGCTCCTACATAATAACTTCCTATCCAATGATTTGTCACCTTTTCATTTGAATCATTATAATAATACCAATAATTCCCCTCTTGTCTCCACCCCTCAGAAGTAGCTTCTACCTTTTGCAGCAAAAATATCAACAGTACACTCTCTAATAAAAAAAATTTTTTCACTTTTCATTTTTTCCACTCCTCCATAATCAACATAGACATAAAAGATAATGTTTTTTAGAATAATCCATTATCCCTCTTTTTCACTTAATACAACCCGTATTTGTGTATAATATTTTAATTTTACCATATATTACAATATTTTCCATATCAAAAGTGGCACTTTTTTTATTTGTTCAAAAAAAATGTGCCGCTTTTGATATGGACTTTTTCCAAAGATTTTTTTACAATATATTCTTAAATACATTATAGAAAAGGAGATTATCATTATGAAAATCAAAAAAACATTTGTAAAATATCTATTAGTACCACTATTTTGCCTTACTATTCTTATTCCAACAATTTCTATTCCAAACCAGTCATCCATACCAGAAGAACCGGTTGCTCCTTATTCTAATAAGGAAGGTCCATTCATAAAACACTAAATTTCTTCCTCATATATTTCTTTAATATGTTTTTTAGTAAATTCATATTGTATTTTTCTATTTAAAAATAAATCAAGATAATAGGAAGCCTTAACATAATTAAGGCTTTCCTGTTTATGAAATATCCCCTCATCCCATAAATATTCCATATCCCACCCCTTATCATATAATGCTACTGACATAACACCTATATCTTCACAACAAAATGCTACATTTATTGTTATATCTGCTAATAAAATAGACTCTTTATATTT
>CAJUEI010000153.1 GCA_910585255.1 uncultured Lachnospiraceae bacterium | reverse complement strand
AGCTATGAGGTTATGAGCAAGTAGCGAAGCGGATTGCGAATATCCGATTTGACCTAATAAAATCTGAAAGTAAAGTGATACTATCCAATTAAGAATACTATATCGACTTTCCCCCTTTCCTATGGTATAATAGAAAAGCAATAGAGAATAGAAAGGGGCATTTTCAATGGATTGTACATTTGAAAATAAGCAAAAAAAACATATCTGCATTGGTTTGCTGGCACATGTAGATGCGGGAAAAACAACTCTGTCAGAAGCCCTTCTATATTTAAGCGGGAATATCAGAAAATTGGGAAGAGTAGACAATAAAGATGCCTTTTTCGATACGTATACATTAGAAAGACAGCGAGGAATTACGATATTTTCGAAACAGGCGGAGATTAATTGGAATACAATAAGTATTACGCTTTTAGATACACCAGGGCATGTAGATTTCTCGGCAGAAATGGAGCGGACCCTGCAGGTATTAGATTATGCAGTCTTAATTATCAGTGGTGCAGACGGAATACAAGGTCATACAGAAACACTCTGGAAGCTGTTAGAACGTTATCAGATTCCAGTTTTTTTATTTGTCAACAAAATGGATCAAACAGGAGCAGATGCCTCCGCAATCCTAAAAGAATGTAAAAACCATCTCCATGAAAACTGTGTTGTATTTGGCAAAGAAGAAGAAATAGAGACCTTTTGGGAAAATATCGCTGTCTGTGACGAAAAACTATTAGAAAGTTATCTAGAAACGAATCAGATTGCTCCCAAAGAAATCAGTAAACTAATAAAAACACGAAAATTATACCCCTGTTATTTCGGCTCTGCGTTAAAACTACAGGGAATAGAAGAACTTTTACAAGGAATAGAAACCTATACCCTTCCTCCAAGATATCCAGAAGAATTTTGTGCCAGAGCATTTAAAATTGCAAGAGATGAACAGGGGAATCGTTTAACTTATATAAAGATTTTAGGAGGAAGCTTAAAAGTCCGCACACTAATCGAAACAGAAAAAATCAATCAGATTCGTATTTATTCAGGAACAAAGTACGAAACCGTAAACGAAGTGGAAGCCGGAAGAATCTGTGCCGTGACCGGACTTTCAAAAAGTTATCCGGGAGAGGGATTCGGCACCGCAAAAGATTCCAAATCTCCTCTATTAGAGCCTGTTCTTACGTATCGGATCGAACTGCCAGCCGGGTGCAGTCCTCACACTATGTTAGCAAATCTAAAACAACTAGAAGAGGAAGATCCCCAGCTTCATATTATATGGAATGAACGGTTAGGAGAAATCCAGGCACAGCTTATGGGAGAGGTACAGATAGACATTTTAAAAAGCCTTATAAAAGAACGATTTAATATAGAAGTTCAGTTTGGTACAGGAAATATTGTATACAAAGAAACAATAGAAGGAGCAGTAGAAGGAGTAGGACATTTTGAGCCTCTATGCCACTATGCGGAAGTCCATCTCTATCTGGAAGCATTAGAAAGAGGCAGCGGCTTAGTCTTTGACAGCATAGTAAAAGAAGACGATTTAGACAGAAACTGGCAGCGGTTGATTCTGACTCATTTAGAAGAAAAAATCCATCAAGGCGTATTAATCGGTGCTCCTATTACCGATATCAAAATCACATTAGTAGCGGGAAAATCACATCTAAAGCATACAGAAGGAGGAGACTTTAGAGAAGCAACCTATCGTGCAGTACGGCAGGGACTGATGCAGGCAAAATCAGTTTTACTAGAACCATACTATCAGTATCGTTTAGAAATCCCGTCCGAATTGTTAGGAAGGGCAATTCACGATATGGAACGGCTCTGCGGCAGTTTTCAAGATCCGCAGTTAAATGGAGAAACCGCAGTTTTAGAAGGAACGGCTCCGGCAGCAACCATGCGGGAATATCAAAAAGAAGTCCTTTCTTATTCAAGAGGAAGAGGTAGATTAACTTGTACTATGTGCGGTTATGCACCCTGCCACAATCCAAAAGAAGTAATAGAAGCAGCAAATTATCAGGCAGAAGCCGATACAGAAAATCCCGCCGGTTCTGTATTTTGTTCTCATGGTGCAGGATTTTATGTAGAGTGGGAGCATGTAAAAGAATATATGCATCTAGAATCCTACAAAAAACCAGAAAAAAAAGAAAATCCAGAAATACAAGAAAAAAATCCAAAAGAAAGAAAACCAGAAAAAGAAAAATCAGACCCCCAAGAACCAGTTCTATTTTCCTCTAAAGGAATCTCATTAACAGCGGAAGAAGAAAAAGAATTAGAAGAAATATTCGATCGAACGTTTCGCACTACTAAAAAAAAAGAGAAATCGACACCAGGAGGGAATATACAAGTAAAGAGAAAAGAGTACCAACCCAAAGAACCTGAAAAAGAAATAGAAGAATATTTATTAATAGATGGCTATAATATTATATTTGCCTGGGAAGAGTTAAAAGAACTGGCAGAAGAAAATATTGACAGTGCAAGAAGCCGTCTAATGGATATGATGTGTAACTATCAAGGGTTCAAAGGCTGTCATTTAATCCTGGTATTTGACGCCTATAAAGTAGCAGGTTTTCTAGGAGAAGTACAAAAGTATCACAATATCCATGTGGTATATACAAAAGAAGCAGAGACAGCCGATCAATATATCGAAAAACTGTCCTATAAAATCGGAAGCAGGCATCATGTAACCGTAGCCACATCCGATGCTGTAATACAGCTTATTATTATGGGACAAGGGTGCAGCAGAATGTCAGCGGCAGAATTAAAAGAAGAACTAGAAAAAATAAACCAGCAGATTCGAAAAGACTATTTAGAACAGCCTAAAAAAAATAAACAGTACCTATTTGACGGAATGGATCAAAAGCAAAGAGAGGAAATAGAAGAAATACGTCTAGGAAAAAAATCATTTAAACCTTAAAAAAATAGGAAAAAAATCCGCTTGAGCTCCCTTCCTTTTATCTGGTCCCTGCTTTCGCCTTTACGGCTTAGAAGCAGGGACTTCCTTGATAGGTTAAAATAAGGTTCTTCCTTGTCTTTGCATATATAAAAATATCCAAACATAAGAAAGAACCTAAAATAAAACAATTATCCAACAGGATGAATTTCAGCATCGGAAGGAAGAGCCGTATTGAGATTGCCAAGTAATTCCATGGTTCGAACCAACCCAGCATAACAGTCAGCCCGGCAGATCGTTTCCTCGCTGCTTCCATTAGCAGAAAGAATTCCAGCCTGAATTGCTTTCTCATAACAAACCTTTAAAGGAATATCCCGTTCAGAACGATTCTTTTGAATTCCCCGTATCACAAAGCTAGAAAACTCCTCTCGGGTTAATGCGTCATCCGGTCGAAACCTCCCATTAGAAACCGTAGCAGGATCAATCAAGTTTTCCTCAATACAAGCCTGTACATAAGAAGAATCCCATTCATATTTAGATAAATCACAAAACTCTCCTAGATAAGGTCGCTTTCCGGCAATTCGAAGTGCTTTAAAAAGCACCATTAAAAACTGTGCCCGAGGCATGTCCTCTGTTGGGTGCAGATACATCACACAGGGATCCAGAAGCCCGTTATGCAGAGCCTTTACAATTTCAGGATACTGTGAAATTCCCTGAATATCTACATAAGGAACAGCAACAGAAAGCAAGCCCTGCTCATTTGGCTCATCAGGAACCTCTTTTGTATCCTGATCCGGAAGAAACGCCTTTTTCTCCGAAAAATCCAGTAAACTATTTAATGGTTCTATCGACTGCCGAAGAATCTCCGACACAACAAAAGCAGCAATTTGATTTGCCCCATAATCATTTGTATGGGTAATATCTCCCTTTATAAAATAATCCCGGGCAGCTTCTGCCCCAATTTTGCACCAAAAATGAAAGGTAAGCGTATGCAGATCAATAAAAGGAACCTGACATTCTTCCGCAGCCATTTTGCATGCTTCTGCATAAGCAGTTAAAAGAGAGCGGTAGCGTCCATTGTCCTGAAAAGGAATCCGACTGATTGGGGAAAGCAGTACAGGATAAGCATTTTGCTTGCGAATCTCTTTGATATACCATCTTAAATTATTAAGATATCCGCCAAAAGCCGAGAGATTTCGGCGTTTCTGATCATTATGCCCAAATTCGAGCAGAACAATATCATTCTTTTTCAGATGCTTTCTTATAATATCCCAGTGTCCGTCTTCACGAAAACAGTTGGTAGTCATTCCAGAATGGGCTTGATTACAGACGGCTAACGTGTTAAAATATTGAGAAATTACCTGTGCCCATCCGGCACAACTGCCATATGGATAATATGGAAACAAGGCATTTTGATCAGTCAGAGTAGAATCTCCGGCAATAAACAGCACCGGACTTTCCGTTTTTTCAATACAAATTTCAGAAAAGCAGGCGTACTTACCGGCAGCACTAATATAAATCGCTTTTTCTGTACAAGGCGTACTGGTCATAGCAGGGATATACGGAGCGACATAAGTAAGAAAACTTTTTTCATAACTTTGATTAGGGGCAAGCTGAATATCCCGTTCGATTAAATTCCGTCTGCCGGAGAACAGCATCATAGACGGAATTCCTTCCGCTCCCGCAGTTATTTTTACAGTAACACGATAAGACCCTTCTTCTGGGACAAGAACCTTAAAGATCATAACAAAACGATTCGATTGGATACGAACTCCTTCCGAAACGGCAGTAAGTGACTGTTTCCATTCTTTTTGAGCAGAAGAGCGAAGATTCCAGCCGCCGGAAAAAAGGGCTTGTTCAGATTTTGTTTTACCATTCAAATGCTCTTGATCAACAAAGCCATAGCCTTGTTCTTCCGTAAAAAGGACAGAAGAGATAAGATTGGTTCCAAAAGTGAAAATTTTTTTGTACATGGTGTTTGCTCCTTTTTTTATTTCTGCCTTTTATTATAACATAATAGTGAAAAGTTTACCAGAGCAGGTGCCAGAATATGGATTTTTTTAAGGGGACGCCTGCTGTATCAGGTGAATCTCTGCTGGGACCGTTTGCACTAAGGCTTCCTCGCAGCGGACACATAAGATGCTGAAAGACAGCATCTAAGTGCCGGCGGGAAGCAATACCCCTGCAGAGATTCACCTGATACAGCAAGCTGTGTCTCTCTGCCGCTATATGTACTATATGCTGCTGCAGGTTTTATTTATATGTACTATATGCTGCGGTTTTATTTACTAGATGTTTAGAAAACACAGCCAGAATCGAAGGGAATGTCTGTGAAGGGTCATATTTCCCGCCGGCACTTAGGCACTGTGTTTTAGTGCCTTAGTGTCCGCTGCGAGGAAATTCTAAGCGAGAGCGGGCCCGGAATAGACATTCCCTTCGATTCTGGCGTCCTGCACACATCAACAAATTATAAAATAATAGAAAAGAGGAAAAAAGATGATAAATCAAACATATAAAAAAATGCTGACGGGCAAATCCGTAATTCGGGAGTTAAGTGAATATGCTACGGCAAGAGGAAAAGAAATTGGGTATGAGAATGTATTTGACTATAGTTTAGGAAATCCAAGTGTACCCTGTCCAAAGGAATTTACGGAAGAAATGCTTTCTATGTTAGAAAAGGAAGATCCGATGGCAATTCACGGATACAGCCCTTCACTTGGAATTGAATCTGTTCGGACAGCGATTGCAGAGAGTTTAAACCAACGGTTTGGCATGGAATATCAAACGGAACATATCTTTATGACTTCCGGGGCAGCAGGAGCCTTGGCACATGCACTGCGGTGTGTCACAAAACCGGGGGATGAAGTATTGATATTTGCACCATATTTTACAGAGTATGAACACTATGTGGGAGGAACAGGAGCTGTACTTCGAATTGTACCTGCAGATACAGAAACATTTCAGATTAATTTTACAGCATTTGAAGAGATGCTGACAGAAAAGACTGCCGCCGTGCTGATCAATACCCCGAATAATCCGTCTGGAATTGTATATTCAAAGGAAACGATACAGAGACTGGCTGCCATTATGGAAGAACGGCAGAAGCAATTTGGACATGATATCTTTTTAATCAGCGATGAACCCTATCGGGAGATCGTATTTTCAGGTGAAGAGTCTCCCTATATCAGTAAGTTTTACCGCAATAGTATTTCTGCTTATTCCTATTCGAAAAGTTTAAGTCTTCCGGGAGAGCGGATTGGCTATCTTGCCGCAAATCCGGCATGTACAGATGCGGATAAAATTGCTGTGATCTGCAGTCAGATCAGCCGTGGAATCGGACATAACTGTCCGCCTTCTAGTATACAGCTTGCTGTGGCAAAAGTATTGGATAAAACAAGTGATTTATCCGTTTACGAAACAAATCGAAATCTGCTCTATCAGGCATTAGTGGAGATTGGATTTTCCGTGGTAAAACCAGGAGGAACCTTTTATATCTTTCCAAAAGCATTAGAGGAGGACGCAAAAGCATTTTGCATGAAAGCAAAGGAGTACGATTTGATTCTTGTTCCGGCGGACGGGTTTGGGTGTCCTGGATATTTTCGAATGGCATACTGTATTGATACAGAAAAAGTAAAGCGAAGTATTCCAGTGCTGAAGCGATTTGCAAAAGAAGTATATGGGATGTCAGTTTGTTAAAATTTTCACTTTTTTAAGATTCTATCTCTTGAAGAATAAAAGATAGTATGATAAAATATAGTTTGTAGCTTAAATGGAAGGTTAGGCTGGAAAATGGTTAAGTCCCAAAAACCAGGGGCAAAGAAAATCTAGGAAAGGAAAAGCTAATGAGATGACCCCATTAATAATGAAAAAATAAATCAATATGGGGATATACCGATCAGTTAGTCGGGAATTTACGACTGTGGAGTGTATTAGAATCAATAGACAGCTAGGGGTTGACAAAAATATACACAAAGAAACAGTAAGGTAAAATCGTGAGATTTGCCAAAATCATCTGGCATATACCGTTTTGTATATGTTTTTAGCAGCAGGAAACATGAGCAGATTTACATTACCAAGAGATTTGTATTACGGAAAAGATTCTTTAGAGGTATTAAAGACATTAAAGGGAAAAAAGGCAATTTTAGTACTTGGCGGCGGTTCCATGAAGAAGTTTGGTTTTGTGGATAAAGTAGTTGCTTATCTAAAGGAAGCAGGAATTGAAACACAGTTATTTGAGAATGTAGAGCCAGATCCATCGGTAGAAACGGTTATGAAGGGAGCAGAAGCAATGCGGGCTTTTGAACCAGACTGGATTATTTCTATGGGCGGCGGTTCCCCTATTGATGCAGCAAAGGCAATGTGGGCTTTTTATGAGTATCCAGAAACTACATTTGAAGATTTAATTACTCCGTTTAATTTCCCGGAATTAAGACAGAAAGCAAAGTTCCTTGCCATTCCTTCTACCTCTGGAACTGCTACGGAAGTAACGGCATTTTCTGTTATAACAGACTATGCAAAGGGTATTAAATATCCTCTTGCAGATTTTAATATTACACCAGATGTCGCTATTGTCGATCCTGCTCTTGCAGAGACTATGCCAAAGAGTCTGACAGCGTATACTGGTATGGATGCTTTGACACATGCGATTGAAGCCTATGTATCTACGTTACATACTGTATTTACCGATCCGCTTGCAATTAAGGCAATTCAGATTGTAAACAGTGATTTATTGAAATCTTATGACGGATCGATGGAAAGCCGTGAGCAGATGCACTATGGACAGTGCTTGGCTGGTATGGCATTTTCTAATGCACTGCTTGGGATTGTTCACTCTATGGCACATAAGACAGGGGCTGCATTTTCTACCGGACATATTACACATGGACTTGCCAATGCAATGTATCTTCCATATGTAATTAAATATAATGCAAAGGTAGAAGAGGCTGCTGTACGGTATGCAGAGATTGCCAACGCTATTGGTATTACAGGAACAACGGAAGAATGTATTCAGGGACTTCGTGATAAGATTGTATCAATGAATAACTATATGGGTATTCCGAATACCTTAAAAGAGTTTGGAATTAAAGAGGAAGAATTTAAAGAGAAGATTGCAACGATTGCTGAAAATGCAGTGGGTGATGCTTGTACTGGTTCGAATCCTCGTCCAATTGATCCAGCTACAATGGAGAAACTGTTTACTTGTATTTATTATGGAACAGAGGTAGATTTCTAGAATATTTTTATTCCAAATATATAAAAAAAGCACGGAAAACCGTTTCTTTCCGTGCTTTTTCTATGCACATAGGCGTCTAAACGAAAGAGATCAGCAGAGCTGACAGACGCGGTGAGTAGGGAAAGGGATCTTTTTTACTTGATTCTTGATTAGAGAGGAAACATTTATGCAGATAGAAATAGAAGACGATTTTGATTTAGTGAAGATTGCACAGTCAGGACAGTGTTTTCGCACAAAGCAGTTTGAGGACGGAACGATTCGTTTTATTACAGGAAATCATGTGGTTTATCTAAAAAAAGCCGAAGAACGAAGCTATGTTGTCTCCTGCAGCGATTGGGAATGGAACACGATCTGGCACAATTATTTTGATTTGGAACGCAGCTATCAGGAGATTCGCAGAAAGGCACAGGGAAAACATGCATTTATTCAAAAAGCAATGGATAAGGGAAAGGGCCTGCGGATCTTAAAGCAAGATCCTTGGGAGACTTTAATTACATTTATTCTTTCACAGAGGAAGAGTATTCCGGCTATTGCAAAATCGGTAGAAATGATTGCTAATCGATATGGAAACCGAATTGAAACCGATTATGAAACCCTTTTTACCTTTCCTTTGCCGCAGCAGATAAAAGATGCGACAGAGGAAGAATTAAAAACATGCGGGTTGGGGTATCGGGTGCCCTATGTATTGGATGCAATTCAAAAGGTAACAGAAGGGACTTTAGATTTGGATCACATAGCAGCTTATAAAGATGAAGAACTGTTTCGTGAATTGCTTACTGTATATGGAGTAGGAAATAAGGTGGCAAACTGTGTCTGCTTATTTGCATATGGACGGATGGAGTGTGTACCTGTTGATGTATGGATCTCTAAGGCAATTCGTGAGGAATGTGGCGGAGAGTCACCGTTTTCTCTGTTTGGCAGATATGCCGGAATTATTCAGCAGTATGTTTTTTATTATGAAAGAAACCGCCAAGATTAAAGGGTTCTAGAGCTATGTGAGAAAAACCGCATACCCGGCGTGGCAAAGTCCAGCCGTATGTGGCTGATACCGAAGGATGCCGAAAAACCGACTGATAAACGAAAAAGCTGAAGTTAAAATGGGAGGTATATTTATGGGAATATGGAACCCTTGGCGTGGTTGTCATAGATGCAGTACAGGCTGTAAATATTGTTATATACATAAAGGGGATTCTAAAAAAGGAATTGATACAGAGATTGTTACGAAGACAGAAAAGTTTTACGCTCCTATTGAAAAAACGAAAAATGGAGCTTATAAAATGAAATCCGGTCAAACCATTTATGTGTGCTTTTCATCCGATTTCTTAATAGAGGACGCTGATACGTGGCGTACAGAA
>CAJUEI010000152.1 GCA_910585255.1 uncultured Lachnospiraceae bacterium | reverse complement strand
AAAGGAAGTTGCATACTTCTTTGGAAATGACCGTTTTGGCATTTCTTTTTCTCCTCCTTAAAAGATATTAGACAGACTCTAAGACAAATCTCTTAAATTCTCCAATCTGCTTAAAAAACAAAAAAGGAACTTATACACCTAATAAATCATCTAAAATACTTTTTGATAATTTGCGTATCAATTCCTTTTGTAAATTTTATTCTATATTTTTTTATAGCAATCATTTTTACCATTTTAAACTTATGAACAAAATCAGAATATTTTTATTCGCTAGATATGAATAACAAGTATTAGATTTGCATATACACACCCAATAAAAAACACCCATCCTATTTTACTAAAATGGATATTTTATTTTTCAATCCTCATAATGTCCCTTACAGGATTTTACAATAATTTGGTTGCCGGACATCTCATATACAAGACGATTTACTTCATCTATCCGTCTGCTATATAACCCTGATTTATCATGCTTTAGTAGCTCTGGTTTTCCTATGCCCTGCATTGCTCCATCCCGGTCTATACTCTTTAGTAACTGGTTTATTCGTTTTACAATCTTTTTATCTTGTTCCTGCCAATCTGTATATTGATTCCAACCGGTATCAGTAAATAAAATGTTCATGGTTTTAGTTCTCCATAGCTTCCAGTTCTTCCATAGTCTTAACTACTACTTTTCCGGCTTTCAGTTCTTCATCTGATTTATCCAGCATAGCAAGATATTCCACATTTCGCTTTGCTTTCTGCAAGGCGTTATACTCTGCTTCATTTATCATGTAGATATTTTCGTTTCGTGGTCTTGAAATAACAACGGTTTCGCCCATGCTGATTTTATCACACCATTCTTTGAAATTATCCCGGACATTTACAGATTTTACCGCTAACATGGTTTATGCCCCCTTTTCTAAAAAAATGTACGTTTTCATGTATTTGTTTCTGTACTTCTATTATATTCAAAGTATACCCCGGTGTCAATGAAAATAAAAAGGGAAGTTTTGTTATTATTTCTATTTAATTTATAATAATCTAAATATTCATTTTATAAAAAAATCTTAACTAAGCAATTGCTTTTCCAATTCGCTGTAATCATATTTCCGGCTTTCAATATTATTAAATCCTGAAACTTTTTTCTTTTCAATCGATTCGGTATACTCTTCCTGAATCGCTGCTATCAACCATCCCACCAGATTATCTATTTTCTTTTGTTTTTGGGCTATTTGATACTTTTGTTCAATCAGTTTTATATTATTATCTGCTGCCTGTAAAATTGATTTATATTCTTTGGTTTTTAGCGGTTCTTTAATGATTTCCCGAAGCTGGTCTATCAAATCATCCAAATCTGGCTTTATCTCCTGTTCTGGTTTTTCCTGTTTCTTCTCTGGTTTTGTCTGCTGTTCCTCTTTTTTCTCTAACAAAAAAAGAATTTCTGTAATAGTTCTTCCAGTTTTCCGACACTCATATGTACACTTAAATTCTGAATACTCATTAACATCCCGGATCGCTATATCTAAAACTTTTTCTTTAAATTGTCCAATTTGTTTAAATTTATTTTCACATTCAAAATATTCTCTTAAATATTGAATTTCAAACACATACTTCATTGTTTTTTTTCGATTTTCTCCAATCGTCAACTTTAACAATTCATATAAACGAATCGAATAAAAAGACTTCATAGCAAGAATATTTTTTAATTGGTATTTAGTAAACCATGATTTTAATTGTAATAAATATGGGGCTATTTGGTTAGACAACATAAGTGTAATTGTTCCTCTTCCATCATATTTAGCAAGCTGCAACCACTGAAAAATCTCCCACTCATTTCCTTTTTGAATTTTTATTGTCCTAGTCATTAAAGACTGACAAATTTCCCGGATTTCTCTATACAAATTGCTAGAATCGACATCTAAAAAGTTAGCTAAATCAAGAATATTTACTTTATAAGTTTTAAAGTCTGTATCATCTCTTCCTACCTGCATAATTAACAAGCGTATTAGCCTAGCCTCTTGTAAAGACATAGTTTGCCTACCCCGGATAATCTCATTTGCCATTACTGTATAATGATTTTTATTATAATCTACAGTATTTACTTCATCCATATTGTATTCACTTCCTTTTTTGAAATCTATTATATCATAATTTAACACTTTTGTAAATATAGTGTTTTTTCGCTGTGAAAAGGTGTTTTTTTCACTGTGAAAAGGTGTTTTTTCACTGTGAAAAGGTGTTTTTTCACTGTGAAAAGGTGTTTTTTCACTGTGAAAAGGTGTTTTTTAAAACCCGCAAACCCGCATAAATACTAGATTTTTTGATTCCCTAAACGATCTAAATAGATCTAAAAGAATAAATAAACAACAACAAAGGCAAAAAAAGAATTGTTGTTGTTATTATCTTTTTTCGCCTTAAATAAATTACATTTAGAAACCAGTTTGATAACTGGTTACATTTTTTTATTACTCTAATTACAATCAAAATTTAAAGATAATATAATTCCGTCATCTTCTAAAGACATTCCTATGTAATTTGCTATAACAAGCAGACTACGAAAATGCCTGCAGTTTTCTGTAATGTCAAAACCATGTGTATTTTTGAATGTAATTATCATAATCTCATTATTTTTTTCAACGACCAAAACAGAAGCGGTCAACTCTGCAAAATCTTGTAATACTGGTAAAATTAAATCATCAAATCGAAAATCTTTTTTGTTCTCTTCCTCTTGCTCGATAAAATCCAAACACTTTAATTGCTGGTTTATAGACAAATTATCAAACCTTGTCGCAATTTCTGCCAATTTTTCTACGCTCTCCCGGTAATCAAAAATCATTTGTTATCTCCTTTCAACAAAAAAAGCGTGCCTTTTCGACACGCCTTTTAATACTCTACATTTACCCAAAACCTAAAAAACACAATCACAGAAGAAAACCTTGCTAAAACACGGCTTTATGCTATAATAAAAAAGGGCAATCGTAGAGAAATCTATTGCTGGGCAGGTGTGTTCTGCCCTCCAGCTGGTAGATGTTCCAGCATCTGCCAGTGGTTGCCTCATTAAAATTTTATTTAATTTTCATTCATTCTATCATTGTTTTCCCAATTAAGCAATCCCTAATTGAAAACTTCTATTGTCTGACTAATTACTACATAGCTTGTAATTTGCCCATATAGACGTTTTTATTTTCCAGACGATAAAATACCTTTGTTTGTTTAAAATCGAAATTTGACCTATTTCCGTGCATTACAGAGGTATTCTAGAATAAAACTCTCCCCTTATAGTCAAACCTACTTACTAAATCCAAACTTATCAAAAGTGGCACATCTTAACTCAGCTGGCTACATCCATCCGGTAAAAAAGAAATTGACAGCTAACTTCTCTCCTACTTCCCATTTGTCGGATTTTGCTCCAGCATCTCAAATCGGCGATTTTAGACAAAATTTATCAAAAGTAGTACATTTATACCCTAATCATCATTTCGTGCGAATTTGGGCAATCTAGAAGCAAATACGGGTATTCAAAACGTATCTGCTCCAAGAAGATTCCCTCTGGTCACCTTTCAAAATATTGACTATAGGGGAATAAATCCCGATCCGGATATTTTTGATTTTGTATTTTTTGATTCTAGTAATTAAATATTTGACTTTGTATATAATTTAAAATTTACAAAAGAATTTTGTATTATGGTGTATAAATATTGAATTAAAAACCTATAAAAATAAGTATTTATTGAAATATATTAAAAATAAAAATGAAGTATTTTGGGATATTAAGTATATAATACACATTATAATTATTTATTATAATGTTATATAATATATATAAATATTTTAAATAATATTGTATACTTGTAAAAATTACATGATAACCAATTTTTCCGGCGAACAAATTTTATCAATAAAATCCGGTAAAAAGATATATTTGGCAGCGGTCATATTTACCAATTAAAAAAAGCTGCCTTTGTTAGCAACTTTTCAACTATTTAACAATTAACTATTTTACATTTAACTATTTTTGTGTTGAATATTTTATAAACAATTGTTTAACTTACTGTTTGTAAAATCGTTAATCGTTATTTATGATTGTTCTTTCATTTTTCTTTCTACTTCCAGTATTTTCTTTTTTAAATCGTAAATAGTTTGTTGGTCTGCGGTTAGTTTATGATTTTTTATGTATTCATCAATAGCAGTCGCATACATTACGCCTATTTCTTGTCCAACAGATTCTGCGTATATTCTCCACAGATTTATTTTATCCACATCTGCCCTAAATCCTGTAACACGCATAACACGCTTTTCCTCGGCTTTTTCTTCCATTGGTACACTTTCTATAGGCTCTTGTGGTTTAGTGGCTGTTTCGGGCTTTTTTTCGACTTGTGATGCATCTTGTGCTAGGATTTTCTCTTCTAGCTGTTCCGCAAAAACTTCATTCTTGATTTCTTCCGCTGTACCCTTTAGACGTTCCGGCTCGGTTTCCCTTATCTTTTTTATAGTTCTACTCGCCCATGTCTTTTCCCTGCCTATTGCTTCACAGGCTTCTTTCCGTGATTTTCCTTGCCTTAAAAGTTTCAAAAAAGCTTCTTCTTCCTGATATACCTTATCATTTTTTGATTTCTCCATATTTATACCTCAATTCTTTTTAACAAGCTAACTGTTATCTTGCTAAATATATCATATTTAACAAGAAATTTGCAAGTTCTTTTTATCTATCCGGATTTTTTTAAAAAATCAGATTCCAGAAAAAGCAGTAAAGTACTAGCTATTTTTCGCTTTTTTAAATGAAAAATTTATAGGATACCAGTGTTTGAAGGTATCCTACAACGAAGAAAACAGAAAGGAAAAAGAGTGTCGTACTATAAGATACCGAAAATTAAGGTGTCCTATAATGGGGCATCCAAAATAGACATCTTTTAATACAACTATATAGATATTAAAGACTAGGTGACTGATAGTTACCCTGCTTTTTCGGAAACGATTCCAAAGATTATTAAATACTAGCTTGGTCAATAACATTGACGTAGTTCTAAATTTTTAGAAAAGGTAATTCGATACTATCGAAACGGGCAGCAGAAGCCCCCTCATCCGCTGCCTGCTCTTCATTCTTCATCAGTGAAGAGATGCTTTGTAACCTGTCTTTATATCCCTTTTTATAAAAAAATATTTTTTTATGACTTACTACGGAATTTATATTCAAACTGTAAAACCCCCCCGTCATGGTTTACTTGCTTTCCTTTCTATACCCTCTAATTTGCCCGATAAGGGGCTTTTCTTGGATAACCCGATAAATATATGCCTAATGTCAAAAAATTGAAATATGGGGCAAATAAGGGCATAAAAAAGTATTTTATCATTTTTTGGTGTAAAGAAACCGGAAAATGGTAATTTAAAACGACATTTTCCAGCATGATTCTACAAGACTGCGTGAAATGTATCTTTTGCGAAGAGTATTTTTACTATATCTTGTATTAGATAATTTGAATAACGCAATATATAGTGTTATCTGGTTAATACGGTTCTTATTGTCTGTATTATTATTAAATTATCTGATAATATAATAGAGTTATTATAGTTCTCCAAAACGGAAAGATGCTTTATGTTGTATTATTTTTACTATGTCTTTAAACTCATTATACTGGCTTATATATAGTATTATCCGGTTAATAAAGCTTTTTTATTAAATGATAAAACTCGTTATATTTTAGTAACTACCAAAAATTATAGAAATAGCAGATACAATCTCTTCTCTAACTTCTATCAAAAAGAATTCTCCTCTCTTTTTGTGTAAAAGCAGATAAAAAAGAAAATTAAACAGACAGGGTACAACCAAATATATATATAATTCACTATACGACACTGTAAAACTCAAAAAATCCTATTAAAAACTCCTCAAAAAACCTTGAAATTTATACTATAGTTTCTTATAGTGAACTATATAGTTTCCTATAGTGAACTGAATTTTATTTTGATTTCCAATCACTTATAAATTGATAAATTGTTACTCGCTTTGAAAAATCCCTGTTATTTCCCTGTATATATCTGTCACTTACACTATGTTTTTTCTCATTTGCAAACACCTTTATAAACTTTTTATCTATCAATTCTTTTTTTAATTTACTTGCATACGAAGCACTATATCCATATTGTTCAATATGTTTCTGTGGTATAACAAAATATGTACTTTTTATTTTTGCCCTTTTCTCTTGCCCTGCCATTAGCTTTAGATCATACTCTGTTTTCTCTTCTCCAATTAATGTATAATATTCTTTTAATGCATTATATAAACAACTAGATTGCTCCAACGTCTGCTTGTGCGTCACACATGTTAAATAAAATGCTCTGGCAGCCAGTGACAATTCTTGAAATTGCTTTGAAGCAAGTAAATTGCTTGTGATCATAGCAAAATTACAAAATGCATCATCATCATATAAATATGATGGTAGTGTTTTTTTCTTTGTACCCATCAGCAAACACCTACTCTCTATAGGTATTCGCTTTAATCTTCTCTTTTTGGACTATCTCATGTTTTCGCCGGAATGAATACAATTTTAATCCCGATCTACTCAAATCAATTTCAACTGCTTTTCCATTTGTCAATAAATCCGCTATTTGACCACTCATGTCAATTAGTAATTGTTTATAAATTTCTTTTTTATTTTGTTCCATAGATTTCCTCTCTTTCTGCTCCAACAAAAATATTTGCTAGGTACTAATTAAAATATTACGCTAATTTTGAAGATAACTTGTCAATAATATGTATAACCTCCTCTTTCTGTGATATAGTAAATTCCCTACGCAGTCGGCGTGATAAAGTCACATCTGCTATATGCATCTGTTCCGCTACCTCGTACAGGAAAATTCCCTTTTCTTTTGCATAGGTCTTGATGTCGCTATTTACATTTCTCATTTTTAATCTCCAATCTGCTTAAAAAGCAAAAAAGGAACTCCTACACAATAATAATAAATTAGCTTAATGCCGTATTGTCTTATCGTATATTAGTCCCTTTTGTGTTCTGTTTTTTACAATTGCAATATAACACATAATTATTTCCATATCAAGTCTAATAATTATCATTTTAGACTTATGAACATTTTTGTTCAATAGCAAGCACTGGACTTGCATATGCACGTCCTAAAAATCCTCATTCTATTTTTTTATTCTGATTGTCAAAATAAGTCAATTTATGTTATAGTATTTTTGTTACCACTCCCAGACAGGTACAGGAAGGGGTGTTTTGTATGGAGTATGCTTTATCGTTCATTGCTACTGTTGTGACTGGTGTAGTTTGCCACATTTAACTTTATTAGTTTTCCAATCACTACCATGTTTGTCCTCTCTACCAATTCGGATCGTTGGTTTTGTTGTATTCATAATTTGAGTCTGATTAGGTGCTTTATTATGTTCATTATTAAATTGATGGAAATATACTATGAACGAAGCATAAGTAGCGTTTAGAAGAAAATCGGGAGAAATCTCGAATCAGAACTTCATTAAAAAGTTTCCATTTATGCGTTTATTTTGGTTTATCTTCATTATCAGGTAAACTATTATCAGGTAAACTATTATCAGGTAAACTATTCTTAAACAAATTATCATTACGTGAGCTAATGTTATCTATAGCCGTTTTCATTTGTTTAAATTTTTTTGGATCTCTTGTTCTTATCTCATGTATTATATCTGTGTCCGAATTGGAAGTAGTTATTATTGCTCTCCCACCTTGATCGTTATATTCTTGAATTTCAATCGTTTGCTTAGATATTTTTTTCATCATTTAACTCCTTTTGTTTTGTTATTCACATTACTATAGATTTAATAAAAGGTTTGGTTATCCTATATTATTAAAAATCAAATATACTTTTAGTATTGTTACTCTAACCCGTTTTCTTCCATGTTAAATATATCACATATAAAAGTCATATTCAAGTTATATAAGAATCAATTTTTTGTTCCCAGTAATCTATAGCACCTATCTTAAAAATTTTTACCATTTCACCCTGATAGATACATCTAAACTACCTTTTTCTTTTATCATACATAGAACTAATAATCCTCCTTAGCTGACTAATTTTTCTCTAGCTCTTACGCTACCTCTTATGCGTGCAGCTTATATAGATGTTACCTCTTCTACTTAAAAAAACTACTAGCAAAAATGTTAGTAGTTTTTATCAATTATTTATACAAAATTTATTAAAATTTAATATTTCACATAGCAGCAAAGATTTTATCTATGAAGTTACCATAGATATTCATTCCAATTCTTAAAATTCCCCATTTCAATTTTCTCATTTCTCTAACAAATTCTAAACGATCCCAATTTGGATCGTAATTTCTCCAATAGTTGAAGAGTTCTCTTTGAAAATCTTTTATGTCTTGCTGTAAACTTTCATAAAATGGATCATCCGGCAACATCCCCTGCAGTTCCTTTTTACTGTCTATAATTGTGTTTAAAAGCCACAAGACTTTATTTAACTCTCCAAATCTTATCAGATACCGAAAAAAAGTCGCTTCCTTTACACGCCCCCAATATTTTAATTCCAACTTTTTTACCTGCTCTATCACCTCTTCCCTGTGCTGGTCATCTACCTTCTGAATGATAGAATCAAAATCTTTTACTAATTCACTATATTCTTTTTCAGTAAGCACCATAGAATCCCTTATCCTTTCACTGTATTTTTAATAAAAAATAGAAGGGTATGCCAAAATCTAGACATACCCTTCTAAACCCTACGAAATACCCCTAACTTGCATTTTTAAAAGACTATTGATAAATACCAGCCTAACAAGTATAATAACTACAGGGCAATCGTAGAGTTTCTCTATTTGCTGGGTAGTCGCTGCTACCCTCCAAGCTAACGGGTGTGCCAGCACCTGTTAGTGGTTGCCTTAATTTTATTTAATAAATCATTTCCTACATTCTAGCACTACTCTCCTAAATTAGCAATCCCCTTTATTTAATAACTGTTTTTCTAAATCCTCATAGTCATATTTCCGACTTGAAACTTTTTTCTTTTCTACCGGCTCGGTATACTCCTCTTGAATCGCTGTTATCAACCAGCCCACCAGATTATCTATTTTTCTCTGATTTTGTGCTATTTGGTACTTTTGTTTGATAAGTTCTATGTTATTACCTGCTGCCTGAAGAATCGCTTTATACTCTTTGGTTTTTAGTGGCTCTTTGATAATCTCCCGAATCTGGTCTATTAAATCATCCAAATCCGGCTTTGTCTTCTGCTCTGGTTTCTCCTGTTTCTTTTCTGGTCTTGTCTGCTGCTTTTCTTTTTCCTCTAACAAAAAAAGAATCTCTGTGATAGTTCTACCAGTTTTCCGGCACTCATATGTACACTTAAATTCTGAATACTCATTAACATCCCGGACTGCTATATCTAAGAGATTGTCTAATATCTTTTCATTTTCTTCCCAATGTGTTATAATAGCAAAAAAAAGAAGGGAGAACATTTATGCATCATTACCCAAGTGACATCAGTCGAGAA
>CAJUEI010000151.1 GCA_910585255.1 uncultured Lachnospiraceae bacterium | reverse complement strand
AAATGGAGGGCGTAAAACAAAGCATTTTCAACATGAAAGCGTTCCTGAACAGTCAGACAGCGGAAATCGAAGATTATGATGAACAGCTGGTCAGACGGCTGATAGCGAAGGTTACGGTGTTTGATGATAAGTTTGAGGTGGAATTGAAATCGGGGCTTTCGGTAGATATACAAAGGAGCAAGTAAATAAACTGTGTTTCGGCACCCTGTGTGGCAATATATGCTCACAGGGTGCTTTTTGAATTTTCAGTTAATTTTCACATAGGCATATTGAAAATATCAACCAAAAGGTTTATAATGTAATTAATAGAGAAAATGTGACTTGATATATTTTAGGAAACGTAAGAAAATATAATTTTGAAATTTACGAGGAGGAATACTATGAATAAGATTCTAAAGATTCTAGGAAAAATAGTATCTAAACTTACATTGTCGTTAACATACGCCCCAAAGGGTAAAGATAGTCATACAAAGAATAAAGAACAAGTTGTAAACGTATATGTAAATAATTATGGGAATGGCAATATTAAAAAAATAGAAAAAATAGATATTCTTAGCGATATTGATAACGTATATGTAAATGAATTAATAAAAGAAATTGTTATAAAAGTTGAACTCGCAGATGGCACTGTGGCATCTTTTGTGGAAATAGAGTTTAGTGTTGAAAATTTATATGGTCCAGTAACAAAAGTGACAGATAAAAATGGTATGGTTTCTTTTCAAAATATATGCTTTAAAGAAACTGGAAATCATCGATTTTGTATTAAAGGGATAGGTGGGTTTGTTTATAAAGATTTAATTGTAATTAAAGATAATCCTGTAGAATTGAAATTCATAAATCAACCACAAGATGTTGCTTCTAAGGAAGTACTGAACGAGGTAATAGTACAAGCAGTATATCAATCAGGTACTAAGGCTGAAAATTTGCAAATACAAATAGATATAAATAAAGAAGGGGTTAGATGGGCTGGAACAAGAGTAAAAAGTACAGATAAAGAAGGAATAGCTTGCTTTGATAATCTTGCTTTTACTAAAACTGGAAATTATAAACTGAAAGTTATGTATGAAACTTTTTTCCTATATTCTGATCCGTTCCATGTTTTTGCTCCAGGGGTTTGTATGGATTTTGAGAAGTGTGAGGCAGGTTCTAAAGAAGAGGTAGAAGCTTTTCTAACAGCTTTGTTGGAAAAACAATCCGATGGAGATGTTATTAAGTATAATGGGGAGGAATATTAATATGGATATTACATTTAAGCCAAAAGAACTGAAACCAATTAGAGATAGACAGAATGCAAATACCATATTTCTTGATAAGGAATTTGAGAGAAAAGTTTTGTTACACATTATTACAAATTCTTTGAAAAAAAATATGTCTCCCTGTTTTCTTGCCATAGAAGGTCAAATGGGAGAAGGTAAGACTGTTCAGACAATTTATACTTGTTTTAAGCATGGAATTCATCCATACTATTTTTCAAGTGCTCAATTATCAGGAAATTTAGAGAGGGATTCTATAAAAGAATTAGAAGCTACCTATAATTATCTTTTAGAACATGATAGAGAAGATAATTTTAGTGTGATTATAATTGATGATTTTCATCTGAGCATTGCATCGTGTGATGAAAACGTTTCAAAAACAGTTAATTCGCAGATATTAACGGATTATTTGATGAGTATAGCTGATACAACCAAGGCAACTCCTGGAAAGAAAATACCATTTATTCTTATTGCCAATACTTTTGAACATTTATATTCACCATTAACTAGAGATGGGAGAATGAAATTATTTAAGTGGGAACCATCAAATATGCAAAAGAGAAATCTTATATATCAGATGTATAGAGATATTTTGGTTGAAGGATCGTTTGACGAATTTGAGGAATTTGTAGAAGACAATATTAACGAGTCACTTTCCTTCTTCGGTGAGGTGAAAAATGATATCTATATGGATATGATAGAAGATTATTTGAGAGAGGAATCTTTTGCAGATTTATATGAGGTAACCCAGAAGTTTAATAATGATTTACGCCTTTATGATAAGAAGTTCGTGGAAGTGGGAACTATCAAAAAGCTTGCGAAGATACGTAAGTCGGAATATCGAGTTCAAGTAGTGAAGGAGAGATCAATATGATAGAAGTAAAAACGGAAATTGATACAGGTTTAGATGTGGTAGTAAAACCAAGACTGAACATTTTGTATATGGTTATATATGAGTTAGCAGAACAGTTTGGTGCAAATTCCAGTTGTTTAGAGACAATCAAGAAGGGAATCCTAGAAAAGCAATATATAAAAAAATTAACTCTTCGTTATTACAATAGAAGCAACGAAATTGTAGGAGAAATTTATTTTGATATTGATTGGGAAAAATACGAAATAAATGCAGCGGATGATAAAGGAGCAGAATTCAAAATAAATTGCAAAAAAACTACTTATTCGCAAATTTCTGAAATGGGAGAGGAAATTGTAAAATATGTTAATAAAATGAGATGTGATTTAGATGTGGTAAAAATTGAGCCATGGTATAATACAATTAAATGTAAACCAGGAGACATCGTTCAAGAAAAAGATATAGATGAATATTTAGGCTTATCTTCCGGGGAAGAAGAAGCAAGTTATAATATTTCATCAGAATTTCAACATAATTTTGAAGTGGTATTCGGAATGCTTGATGAATTGATAATTGGAATTAAACGCAAATGATATTCAATGAGTTAGGGAAATTTATTTTCCTGATAAAAGGGTGGATGTGAAAAAATGAATTATTTGTGAGGATTAGAAATGACGGCATCTAATATAGTTGTAGAATTGTGTAAAAAAATGAATATTAGTATTTCAGAACTAGCAAGACGCATTGGGCAGTCGCCGCAGAATTTTAATAAGAAGTTAAAACGTGGGACAGTTTCTTTTGAGGAAATGATGACTATTGCAGAAGCATTGGGTGTTAAATATGAGCAGGCTTTTGTATTAAAAAATGGTGAGAAAATACAGATAGGAAATGTGAAAGATTTTTAATGAGGATTGAAAAACGTATTTTTGAAATCCTGGTAGGGATACGAAGTAAATAAACGAGATGGGAGGCTGCAGACTTTGGGAGAGTTTGATTTCACATATGAATTGCCTAATAATTTTGATAAGCGTGTATATCAATTTTTGCAGCAGATGCAAGAAATAAATGCTGCTGAAGCATTCAGACAGTGCTCATATGAATATGATGATGTGGGGTTAGCCTATTATGCGGGATTACGTGGTGACAATTGGAATAAAAAAGCAATAGATATTACTTTCGAAGGTCCTGCAAAAGCTGTTACACTTCTGAAAAACAAAAAAATGATATTGGATGAGGCACTCGGAAAAGCTATCAAGCCAAGCGAATCAGGTTATCTTGTAAGAGATATTTATTTTTTTGAAGACGATATACCTTTTGACAATATGCCTTCATCAAATGAAAACAGGTTAAATGCAGACATTGAAACTGCCAATATTGTTCTTGCTGATTTGATTCAGATTGGAGAACGTGTTTGTTTGAATCACTCATTTAATGCAAGTAGCTCTGAAAATAGTATTAATGATTATTTTAGAGATATGTTATTCGCCAAAGGTTATAAAGAAGTAAAAGATCAGACCAGACATGGAATATCTGTTAATGGAAAAGATGCAGCAGAAGTTGATATTTTGTTAACTAAGGATGGGAAAGAAATAGCTATATATGAAGGCTTGAAAATTGACAGTGTAAACCAAACGTATATTGATACACATATAGATAAGGCAATTATTAATTATAATGCATTAGGTACGGCGACTTTCATTGTTGCATATGTGAATTCATCAAATTTTGAATCTTTTTGGGAAAGATATTCTTTACATATAGAAAATTATGATTTTCCATTGGAAATAAGAAAAGACTATTATGTGAGACCTTACCCTAATGCTGCAATGAGGGTAGCCACAATGGTTTTAACAAGAGATGGATATGATTTTCCTGTATATTATCTTGCTATCAAAATAGGTTAATAAAAATCAGTAACAACGTAATTTTTAGTTATGTATATCCCAATGCATTATTCATAGACGATAGATGGCAGGAAACTTAGAAATGATATATTCCCACAAACAGACAAAACACTAAAATGGACATAGAAATATTTCCTTAAATTACCAAAGAGTAATAACAGACTTGCTATCCGCTCGTTCCATGTTGAGTGTGTCGTGTTGATGTCACGGGTCTAAAGTCAAGTGTGTGAAAAGGCTTTGGTTTCAAGGAATTTGTGGCATTTAAGTGCGATTTTACGGCGTTTTCAATCCTGTCGAATTCCTTAAAATTAAGGCTTAGGGAACATATCGAATGGCATAGTTGAGTTGACAGAGTGGATATATAATAGGGTTGTGTAGACAGGATTATTGTGGTAGACAGAATTGATGTATAGAAATCAAATTGCAAATTTGATACAAAGGACAAAAACAGAATAGCAAACAAAAGGCAGGAATAAAGGCTTTTGGTACATTGCTCATAACCGAAAGCCTTTATTTTTTCTGGCTGTAAACAGTCTATGCTCAGACTTGCACCCCTCAAGGCAAAATCAAAAGATGCAAAACAGATGAAAGTTGATGAATAATACGTGAATTTTCTGCTTGAGTGCTTGACAGTATAGCAACTAAATAATATAATCAAGTTATATAAACTATTTATATAATTTGATTATGGAGGAGTATCAGATGCCAAAACAAAGGATTACAAAAGAAATGGTTGTGAGTGCTGCTTTTGAAATCGCACGGAGTGATGGAATGGAGCAGGTTATGGTAAAAAGTATTGCTGAAAAGATAGGGTGTTCCGTGCAGCCTATCTACAGCTATTGCAAAAATATGGAGGGTCTGCGGCAAGATGTTACCCAAAAAGTTTGCAGCTTTATAGGGGAATATGTTAAAACACATATTGATAAAGATGATATTTTTACAAGTACAGGGAGAACTTATATACAGTTAGCAAAAAAAGAACCTCATTTATTTAAGATATTTATTCTGCATAAGCGGGAGGACATTGCTTCTTTAGAGGATTTATACCAATCAGAGGCAAGTCCTGATACAGCAGAATTTATTTCTAAAAAGCTGGACGTAAGCATTGAGCAGGCGAAAAAATTACATCTGAATATGCTAATTTATACAATAGGCATTGGTACAATCTTTTCCGTAACTACACCGGGTATTTCAGCAGATGAAATTTATGAACAGCAGGAAGCGGCGTATAATGCTTTTTTAAGTCAGATGACGGAAGATAAGGAGTAACAGATATGAAAAATGGAATTATCATGTACCAATCAAAGTATGAAGCAACTAAAAAATATGCAAATTGGTTAGCGGAAATGACTGGCTTTGATTGCATGGAAACGCAAAAAGCTACATTGGATATAGTATCTCAGTATAATACAATTGTATTGTGCGGCGGTATATACGCTTCCGGTATAGCAGGGCTTTCTTTCTTGAAAAAGCATTTTAGAGATTTGAATGGTAAGAAAATTGCTGTATTTTGTGTGGGAGCTTCCCCATATGATGAGCAAGCAATTAATGAGATTAAAAAGTACAACCTAAAGAATGAATTAAGTAATATTCCTCTTTTTTATGGAAGAGGCACCTGGGACGAAAGCGGTATGTCTTTTAAGGATAGGACTTTATGTAAGCTGTTACAAAAGACTATAGCAAAAAAAGATCCGAATACTTACGAGCCGTGGATGAAAGCCCTTATGTGTGCAATAGGAAAATCATGTGACTGGACGGATAGAAAATACTTAGATTCAATTCAAAATTATCTTGAAGGATGAAGTAAATATTCTATCTTTACATATATGGAATAGTTAGAAAAATATGCGGAGGAATTGGGCTGATGAAGAAAGTGAGAAAAAGAAAAATATTTATTGCATTGGGTATGCTGCTTGTTATTGTTGGAGCGTTGGTAATATAGTTTAACATTCTCTATTCACCTGTCAAAAAGCTCGGAATGTAGGTGATGTCGCTTACTATTTTCTGACCAGGTCTGTCTGCCGTAAAATTCCTGTTCCGAATGTTTTCCGCTACAGGAAGGTTATGGTCTGAATTTGTTATCGCTTTATATTTTCTATGGATTTTTGACCGTATGCCGTTTTCACGTATAATACGCTCTATACACTTGTGATTGACAAACTTTTCGAATTTACGGTTTATTTCATGGGTTATCTTCCTGCTGCCGTAAGTGCCCGCAGCTCGGCATCTTCCTGATGGAGATTTCCGCTGCCGACAAAGGACTGCACCGGATGCTCTTTGAACCGGGACATCCAGGTATACAGGGTGTTTCCATTGACTCTGAGCTCCCCTGCAACCTGTGCTGCCGGTATACCCGACTGTACCCTCTTACATGCCTCTTTCTTGAATTCAACACGGTACGTCTGTACCATATTCTTTCCTTCTGACTTTCTGGATAGATTATACCACTCGTTCTATGTGTCTATCAAATGGGGTATAAGGCAACAGTGAAACAAAATGCTTGGCGAAGAAAAGAAAATATAGATATTATAAGGGATTTAATGGCTTTATTAAAAATCTAACTGTCAAAGACCCGTGTTTGTCCTGTTCTCCCTATATTTTGTTATTGCAGATAGATGGTGAATATGCTATAATTATTCGGAATTGGGTTATATCTGTTTCAGCAATATAATGAGGAGAAAACTTTTATGAAATGCAAAAAGTGTGGAAATGAAGTAGATATAGGGGAAGTATTTTGTCAAAAATGCGGAACAGCTATACAGATTGTTCCAGAATACAACCCATTAGAGGATGAATTAGAAGCCTCTGTCGAGCTGCCACATGATCAATTTACGGAAGAACAGAATCGGCGTGAAGAGATTCGGAAAATGGAAGAGGAGAAAAAGAAGCAGTTAGAAGTAAAGAGAAAGAAAAAGCAAATCCAAATGCTTTTATGTGGATTTTTTTTAGTATTTCTTGTCAGCGGAATAGTCGTTGGTATCACGATTTATTTACGCTATCAAGAAGAACATAGTTTTGATTATCAATATCGGCAAGGTATGTTTTATGAAGCAAAATACGAATATGAAAAAGCACTTCAGCATTATATGGAAGCAATGAACTATGATAAGCAAAATACAGAAGTACGCTTAAAAGCAGCAGAAGTCTATGAAAAATTAGGAAATTATGATAGAACACAAGAGCTTTTATTAGAAGTCGTGAATTTAAAACCTACCATTGAAGCCTATAAAAAATTAATGGAGGTCTGTGAAATATCCGGCAATACAGAACTGATGAACCGGGTATTAAAAGAGACACAGGGAACCGCAATCGGAGAGGCACTGTCCGAATACCAGACAGCAACCGTCTCTGCAGATATTCCGGGAGGAGAATATCATGATTATTTAACTATTTATTTAAGGGCAAGTGAAGAAGATGCTGTTATTTATTATACATTAGACGGTTCTGCCCCAACCAAGCAAAGTATTCGCTATACAGAACCATTAGAAATTGAATCCGAAGGGAAGACTACCTTGCGGGCAATAGCCTATAATGAAGCAGAACTGGCAGGAGAAGAATGGAAAGCCGTTTATGAAATTAAATTATTAAAACCAGAATCTCCTAAGATTTTTCCGGTAAGCGGTACCTATCGTTATGGAGAAATGATTACATTAGAAGCACAGGAAGGTTCTACCGCCTATTTTACAATTGACGGAACCATTCCAACAAAAGAAAACGGTTATATATTTACAGAAGATATTGCTATGCCAATCGGAAATATTATCTTTTCCGCAATTGTAATTGATCGCTATGGAATGGTCAGCAATGTAGCAAAGCGAAATTATACCTGTACGATTAACCGTCCGTTTGGTTATGATGCAGCCGTTATTAAATTAAAAAACTATTTGGTAGAGATCGGTATGATGTCCGATTTAAATGGAAATCGGGCAAATGAAGAAAAGATTTCCGTAGAATTTGTCTCGCTGACAGAAGTGGATGGACAGGAAAGCTATATTTTTACATTAAGGAGAACCGCTTCCGGCAAAACAACTACGTTAAATGATAAATTATATGCAGTAACAACACAAAAAGGGGATGTCTATGCACTGAACCGGGAAATGGAAGGCATCTATCATTTTATAGTAGAAGAGGAACCGACAGCTGAGGAAGAACCAACACAGGAAATCTCTGAAGAATAATGCATCAAATAAGAAGCTGCAAAAGCGGCAGAATGGAGGGAAACAAAGAGATGTACAAAATTTTAAAGGCTAGAAAGCTCGCCGAGAAGATCTTTCTGATGGATGTAGAGGCAAAGCGAATTGCAAAGTCTTGTCAGCCAGGACAGTTTATTATTGCTAAGATGGACGAAAAGGGCGAAAGAATTCCACTTACAATCTGCGATTATAACAGAGAAGAAGGGACAATTACAATTGTATTTCAGGTAGTAGGGGCATCGACAGAAAAGATGGCAGCTTTGCAGGAGGGGGATGCTTTTCGTGATTTTACGGGACCTTTAGGTGTACCGTCTGAATTTCTAAAAGAAGAACTAGAGGTATTAAAGAACAAAAAAATGTTATTTGTAGCAGGCGGGGTAGGAACAGCACCGGTTTATCCGCAGGTAAAATGGCTGCATGAACATGGAATTGCAGCAGATGTGGTAATGGGTGCAAAGACCAAAGATCTGCTAATTTTGGAAGAAGAAATGAAAGCAGTTGCAGGAAACCTCTATGTAACGACAGATGACGGTTCCTATGAAAGAAAAGGAATGGTAACCGATGTAGTAAAAGATTTGGTCAATAATCAAGGGAAAAAATATGATGTCTGTGTAGCAATCGGTCCGATGATTATGATGAAATTTGTAGCACTTCTGACAAAAGAATTAGGAATTCCTACTATTGTCAGCTTAAATCCGATTATGGTAGACGGAACCGGAATGTGCGGTGCCTGCCGTGTAACGGTTGGAAATGAAGTAAAATTTGCTTGTGTAGATGGTCCAGAATTTGACGGACATTTGGTAAACTTTGATGAGGCGATGAAGCGTCAGCAGATGTATAAGACCGAAGAAGGAAGAGCAATATTGAAATTACAGGAAGGCGATACCCATAAAAATGGCGGCTGCGGCTGCGGAGGTGACAAATAATGGCAGATGTATTAAAGAAGGTGCCTGTTCGTGAACAGGACCCACAGGTAAGAGCAAAGAATTTTGAAGAAGTATGTCTAGGTTATAATATGGAAGAAGCACAGGAAGAGGCAGTTCGCTGCTTAAACTGTAAAAATGCAAAGTGCGTAGCAGGCTGTCCGGTTTCCATTGATATTCCTAATTTTATTGCACAGGTAAAAGCAGGAGATATAAAAGAAGCCTATCGGATTATTTCAGAATCTTCCGCACTGCCGGCTGTATGCGGAAGAGTATGTCCGCAGGAGAGCCAGTGTGAAGGCAAGTGTATTCGTGGAATTAAAGGAGAGCCGATTTCTATCGGTAAATTAGAGCGGTTCGTAGCTGACTGGGCAAGAGAAAACGGAATCTCACCGGAAAAACCGGAAAAGAAAAACGGAAAGAAAGTTGCTGTAATCGGTTC
>CAJUEI010000150.1 GCA_910585255.1 uncultured Lachnospiraceae bacterium | reverse complement strand
GGAAGCCTTAGTGCAAACGGCCCCAGTGAAGAATTTCCTAATCCGGCAAGCGTCCGCGTCCTCCCCACTCCCACATCTCTTTATTCTGACGGCTTATCTGACGGCGTAAAAAATCCCATAAAAAAAGACTCCATTTTCTTGAACCAAACCCCCAAGAAAATAAGCCTTTTTTATTCTGCTTTCTTTTTTCTCTATCTCAAATATCCAACAAAATCTTTCTTTTTTCCCATTACTTTTTCACTAAAAAAATATTCACTCTTGACAAATCCCGCAATTAAGGCTATGATTGCAAACAGAGATAAAAAAAATCTGTTTTTCTTAGAGTAGATTACTCTACGAAATTCCTATTATCTAAAATACTAATATTCCCCCCACAAAAACAAAAAACTGCCGTATCAGAAATTTCTTTCCCATACAGCAGTCTCTCTTTTTCCAATCCCTACCTAATCCATCTCAGGCTCAATCAAACCATACGTATTTCCTTTTCGTTTATAAACTACATTTACTTCATTTGTCTGAGAATTATTAAATACATAAAAATTATGCCCCAGCAATTCCATCTGAATACAAGCCTCCTCCGGATCCATTGGCTTAATCCCGAATTTCTTCGTCCGCACAATCTTAACCGTATCATCCTCGTCAAACTCCTTGTCCAAATATTCTGGAGTAAACGCCTCTACATTTTGCTTTTTATCAATAATCTTATTCTTATATTTCTTTAACTGCCGCTCAATAATCTCTTCCACCAAATCAATCGACACATACATATCACTGCTTACCTGCTCTGCACGGATAATATTCCCCTTTACAGGTATGGTTACTTCAATTTTCTGTCTATCCTTTTCCACACTCAAGGTTACATGAACCTCTGTTGCTGCATTAAAAAATCGCTCTAACTTACCAAGTTTTTCCTGAACAGCCGATTTTAATCCCTCTGTTACCTCAAGATTTCTTCCTACGATGATAAAACGCATAAATCCAACTCCTTTTCTATCGGTTTTAAAAGAGCAACCAGATTCCCTGCTGTCTTTTTGATATGAGAAAATTGTACCATATTTATCAATTATTTTCAACCCTAAATGTACAGGCAGGAAAAAACAATATATAAATTTTGTCAAGCACTATTTTTCTATTTTCTTATTTTTTCCATACTAAACAAAACATATGTTCCGTCTTTACAAGACTTATGAACATTCCCTTTTATGTTGATAATGTTGATAACTTGGTGGATAACTCTAATTTCTCGAAAAATTTCTCTTTTTTATGTTGATAACTTTCTAGCTCGTTCTATCTAAGTTGCCCGCATCCGCTCTTGTTATATACTTTTTTGTGCACTTTGTTCAAATTCCATCATTCTTTCTATCTATCTGCCTTTTATCAAATATTCTTCAATCGAATGTACCGCATTTGCTCCATCCGCAACAGCCGTAACGATCTGCCGAAACTTCTTTGTCCGAATATCCCCAGCCGCAAAAATCCCCGGAATCTGTGTTTTTCCGTCCTCTCCAGCCAGCACATACCCTGCCTCATCCATAGGTACAATCCCCTTATAAATCTCGCTTTCTGGCACAGTACCAATCGCAACAAATACTCCAGAGACAGCCAGTGTCATTCTCTTCTCTTCCTCTCTCTCCTTTATCGTCAGCCCTTCTACTACGCCTTCTCCAAAAATCTCTTCCGGCACAAATTTTAATATAAGTTCGATATTCTCCGTTTCTTTCATCCGCCGAACTAAAGACGGTGCCGCCCGAAACTCCTCTCTTCGATGAACTACATAGACCTTTTTACACAGTCTAGAAAGATACAATGCATCTTCTACCGCTACATCTCCGCCGCCAATTACAGCCACTTCTTTATTTCGAAAAAAGGCACCGTCACAAGTCGCACAATAAGAAACCCCTTTCCCGCTCAGTCTCTCTTCTCCGGGAATCTCTAACTTCCGGTGTCTGGTTCCTGTTGCTAAAAGCACTGTTTTTGTCTTATATTCTCCTTCATCTGTTACTACAGTCCAAATCCCTTCCTGCTCTTCTATCCGCATAACCTGAGCAGAAATTGTCTGCATCCCCGTCTGTTCCGCATGTTCTCGAAATTTTGTTCCAAGATCAAATCCATTTATCCCGGGCAAACCCAGATAATTATCCACCTCGTCCGTATTTAATACCTGTCCTCCGCTCATAGAATCTCGTTCAAATACAACCGTTTTCAGTTCGGCTCTCAGTGCATAGACAGCAGCAGAAAGTCCTGCCGGTCCGCTTCCTATAATTGCAATATCATATAATTCCATCTTTCTTTCCTGCCTTTCTAAATAAAATCTTTTATATCCATCCTCCATCCAAAGTAATGATCTGTCCGTTTAAATATTCATGTCCGACTGCAATCTGATAAACCAATTCCGCCACCTCTTCTGCCTGTCCAAACCGTCCTGCCGGAATCTCTTCTATAAGCTGCTCTTTCTCTTCTAGAGTCAGACAATCGTTCATCTGTGTATCAATTACTCCGCAGGCTATGCCATTTACTTGAATATGACTAGGAGCAAGTTCTTTTCCCAGTGCCCTTGTAAAGCCATTCACTCCACTTTTAGCAGCAGAATAAGCCGCTTCACAAGAAGCACCTACATTTCCCCACACTGAAGAAATATTGATTATTTTTCCCGCTTTTTTATGAATCATACCAGGAATCACCAAATGACTGCTGTGCATAACCGACAATAAATTCGTTCGGATCATCTGCTCATACACCAGATATTCCATATCTTGAAATAGACCAATCCATGCAATTCCCGCATTATTCACCAAAATCTCTACTGTTCCCAACTGATGTTCTGTTTCACGAACAACCTTTTCCATCTGCTTGTAATCCCCGGCATCTGCTAAAAAAGAAAGAACCAAGCCGCCATATTGTTTTAAGTTTTCTTCTGCTTTCTTTAATTCCTCTTTCCTTTTTGAAGATGTGATTACAACAGGATATTGTTCTTTTGCAAACCGTTTGGCTGCTGCATATCCGATTCCGCGTGAAGCTCCGGTTATCATTACGATTTTTTTCATTCTATTTTCCCACTTTGCTTTATTCTAGTTCTATCTTTTTATTTCCTATTTATTTCTTTTTATTTTAACCTATCAAGGAAGCAGTGGAGTGGATTCCTTGATAGGTTAAATATAAGTTTAGATACAAAAATAGAGACAGGAATTTCACCTGCCTCTGCTTTTATTTCTATGAGAGCAAAGTACGATCGTCATCAAATTTCTCTCCGCTTGCTACTGCAAACTTCTGCAGCAGATCATCTACAGTCAGTTTCTTTTTCTCTTCTCCAGAAATATCCAAAATAATCTTTCCATTGCTCATCATAATCAATCGGTTTCCGTTTACAATGGCATCCCGCATATTGTGAGTAATCATTAAAGTAGTCAAATGATCCCTTGTTACAATCTTATTCGTTGTCTCTAAAACCTTTGCCGCTGTCTTTGGGTCTAACGCTGCTGTATGTTCATCTAAAAGCAGCAGTTTTGGACGTTTTAAAGTTGCCATTAAAAGCGTTACCGCCTGCCGCTGCCCTCCAGAAAGCAATCCTACCTTTGAAGTCAATCGATCTTCTAATCCCAAATCCAGCATAGCAAGCAATTCCCGATATTCCTCTAATTCCTTTCGGGTAATTCCTTTTGAAAGCCCTCGTTTCTCTCCTCTTCTGGCGGCAAGTGCCAAATTTTCTGCAATCTCCATTGTAGCAGCCGTCCCCATCATAGGATCTTGAAACACTCTCCCTAAAAATTTAGCACGTTTAAATTCCGGCATCTTGGTTACATCTGTTCCATTGATTAAAATATGCCCTTCATCTACCAGCCAAGTTCCGGCAAGTGCATTTAATAGAGTAGACTTTCCGGCACCGTTTCCGCCGATTACAGTAACAAAGTCACCTTCTGCCAGCCGAAGAGAAAGACCGTTTAAAGCCCGTTTTTCATTTACCGTTCCGGGATTAAATGTCTTGTAAATCTTCTGTACCTCTAACATATCAGTCCTCTCCTCTCTTTACCGGCTTTGTAAAATATTCCTGCTTCCAATAAGGAACCGCCAAAAAGAATGCTACTACCAAAGCTGACAGCAATTTCAGCAGATCGGTATCCAAACCAATCCAGATCACCACCTGAAGCACTGCATAATAAATCACGGCACCAATAGAAACACTTAACAGTTTTAGGGCAAAGTTATGAAATATCTTTTCAAATACAACATTTCCAATAATTACAGCCGCCAACCCGATTACAATTGCTCCACGTCCCATATTGATATCGGCAAACCCCTGATACTGAGAAATTAATGCACTAGAAAGTGCAACTAAACCATTTGAAAGCATCAGTCCAAGCACAACATTTCTCTTAGTATTAATTCCCTGTGCACGGCTCATATTGGGATTACAGCCGGTTGCACGCAGAGAACACCCCAGTTCCGTTCCAAAAAACCAGTAGAGAAGTGCAATAATTAAAATCGTAAAGACTGCCACAATTAAAATCGTATTTTTATAGAACGGCACATTCTTAATATAACGCAAAGAAACCAATAAATCATACTTTTCTACACTAATCGCCTGGTTTGACTTTCCCATAATCTTTAAATTGATAGAGTATAAAGAAAGCTGCGTTAAAATTCCTGCAAGAATTGCCGGAATTCCCATTGCTGTATGAAACACTCCGGTTATCAGTCCAGCTAACATCCCAACAAGAACCGCCGCCAGCAGACTTACCCATATATTATGTCCCGACAGCATCATCATAATACTAACTGCACCGCCTGTACACATAGTACCATCTACCGTTAAATCTGCCACATCTAAAACCTTATAAGTAATATAAACTCCAATTGCCATAATGCCCCAAATTAGCCCTTGTGCAATCGCTCCCGGCATAGCATTTAATAATATCGTGAAATCCATCTTTCCTCTCCTGTATTCCTAGGGCTTACTCTTCCATCACAATAGGCTCATACCCTTCTGGAATGATAATCCCAAGTGCTTCACAGTTCGCCGCATTATACTTCTTTACTACATTCGGTGCATACCGTATCTCCATTGTACTGATATCTGCACCATTTACTAAAATCTCATAAGCCATCTCACCGGAAATATATCCAATATCATAATAACTAATCGATAAAGTTGCTACTCCGCATCCTTTACAAATTCCTTCTTCTCCTGTTACAACTGGTACCTTTGCCGGCAGACAGATATTTTGAATCACTTCTGTATTAGAAGCTGCTGTATTATCTGTAGGCACATAAATTAAATCACTGTTTGAAGCAGCATTGGTTACAACAGAAGCAATATCATTCGAATCCACAAAAGAATAATACGTACAGGTATATCCCATTCCTTCTAGATTTTCTTTCATAATATCTACCTGATACTGTGAATTTGGCTCCCCTGAACAGTACAGCAGACCTACCGTTTTTTTATCTGGGAACAGTTCCTGTATTACTGCTGCCTGCTCATTTAAAGGAGCTAAGTCCGCTGTTCCAGAAATATTTTTTCCAGTTGTCCCATTCCAATCCGCAATATCCAATGCAGTGGCATAATCCGTTACACTCGTACCTAAAATCGGAATCTCTGCCGTAGCTGCAGATGCAGATTGTAATGGAGCGGTTGCATTGGCAAGAATCAAATCCACTTTAGCAGAAACAAACTGATTTACAATCGTTGCACAGTTCATCGACTCACCCTGTGCATTCTGCATATCAAATGTCACACGATCTCCTAATTTTTCTTTCAATGCGTCCTCAAATCCCCTTGTTGCTTCATCCAAAGCTACATGCTGTACTAACTGACAAATCCCAATACGATAAGCCGTATCCTCTGTACCATTGCTTCCGCTTGCAGTTGTACCTGCCACAGTAGTCCCTGTATCAGCAGTAGTTCCTGCAGTTGTACCACTTTCACCATTTCCGCCACATGCAGTCAAAGATAACATCATAACTGCACTCATCACTCCTGCTACAATTTTTCTCAACTTCATAATATCCTCCAATCTATTGCTGCTACTACTTCCCATTATTTTCTACAGTAGTAATCTTTCTGCAATAAATAGATTTTAACAATTTGCTCCATTAAAGTCAAGAAAAATCTTTTATTCCAACAGCGTAAATTTATTTTTAAATCCTTTTACCATCCCCTACTACTCTGCTCTCCAAAACCTGAACCAAAAATTCCTCCGGTTTCTGCCCCCTTAAACTGCAGCTTCGCAAATCTGGCTGTGAAGTTCCCACATAAATCTTACAATTTCCCTTTCTCACCCACTTCTTACAGTCCTCCCCATAGAGCCCAAAATCTTCCTCTGCCAGCCAAATCGAAACCTTCCTTTTTTCCCCTCTTTTTAGATAAACCTTACAAAGTCCCTTTAACTGTGCATGAGGTGTCTGTTCCTGCTCCACTTTTACATAAACTTGAACCGTCTCTGCTCCGTCATAATCTCCAATATTTTCTACTTCTGTTTCTACCAAAATTCCCTTTTCTGTCACCTCAGAACAAGAAATCCTAGTCCCATGCAAAGCAAATTTTGTATAAGACAGCCCATATCCAAACGGATACAACGCCTCCGACTCCATATATCGATAAGTCCGATTTTTCATTGCGTAATCGGTAAATTCCGGCAGTTCCTCAGTGGTTCGATAAAAAGTAATCGGCAATTTCCCTTCCGGGCAATTTTCTCCAAATAAAATCTGGGCAATCGCTTTTCCTCCCTGTGCCCCCGGATAACCTCCATAAAGTATCGCCGGAATTTTTTCTTCTGCATATGAAATTGCAAGTGCACTTCCCGAAAGCAACACCAATACTACAGGCTTTCCGCTTTCCACCGCTGTCCGCAGCACTTCTTCCTGTACACCCGGCAGCTTTAAATCCGGTTTGTCTCCGCTGGCAAACTGATTGCTTTTATCTCCCTGCTCTCCTTCTAATCCGGCATCTAATCCCATACAGCAGATCACAACATCACTATATTTACAAACGCCCTTTATCTCCGCAAGACGATCACTCCCAACTCCGCGTCCATTTAGCCGTTCTTTATAGAGATGACACCCTTCTGAAAAAAGCACTCGCACTTGATCTCCAAGATATTCCTGTATTCCCTCTAAAACAGTAATATACCTAGAAGCAGTTCCCTCATAATTTCCCACCAGTGCTTTACGGTTATTCGAATTTGGTCCAATTACACCAATGGTTCGAATTGTTTTTCGATCCAAAGGAAGTAGATTCCCTTGATTTTTTAAAAGCACAATACTCTTTAATGCTGTCTTTCGGTTTAATTCTTGCATAACATTTGAATCCACTTCTAAAAATGAAATCGAATCATAAGGATGTTTCTCTTTCTTCCCGATTAATCCTAGTTTTATCCGGGAAGTCATTAGAGCAGTTACGGCTCTGTCAACCTGCTTTTCTGATACCAGCCCTTTCTCAACGGCCTCCTGCAGATAAAGAAAAATACTTCCGCAATTCAAATCACATCCGTGATTTACTGCCATTGCTACTGCTTCTACTGGTCCTTCTACAACTTTATGCCCCTGATAAAAATCTCGAATTGCCCAGCAGTCCGAAACAACATGTCCTTCAAATCCCCACTCTTTCCGCAAGATTTCCTGAAGCAGCCGTTTATTTCCACAGCAAGGCTCACCGTTGGTACAATTATAAGCACCCATAACGGCTTCTACTTTTCCCTCTACTACACAGGCTCGAAATGCCGGCAAATAGGTTTCATATAGATCGGTATTCGAAACTTCTGCATTAAATTCATGTCGTAAATCCTCCGGTCCACTATGTACAGCAAAATGTTTTGCACAGGCAGCAGCCTTTAAATAATCTTTATCATGTCCCTGTAATCCCTTAATAAAACGTACTCCCATTCGTGAGGTCAGATAGGGATCTTCTCCAAATGTCTCATGCCCTCTTCCCCATCTGGGATCACGAAATATATTTACATTCGGTGACCAAAAGGTAAGACCTTTATAAATCTCACAGTCCTGATACTGCTGCTGATTTAAAAATTTTGCCCTTCCTTCTGTAGCAATCGCATCTGCAACTTCCTCCATTAAATCTTCATCAAAACTCGCTGCCATTGTAATTGCCTGAGGAAATACAGTAGCAACTCCTGCACGTGCTACTCCATGAAGTGCTTCATTCCACCAATTATACTGTGGAATCCCCAACCGCTTAATTGCCGCTGCGGTATGGAGCATCTGACTGCACTTCTCTTCCAATGTCATTTGAGCAACTAATTCTTCTGCCTGCTTTCGATATTCTTCTAATTTTTCCTGATTCTGATTTAATTCTTTCACTGATCTTCTCCTTCTATTTTTTATCTTAATTTAGCCTCATCAAGGAAGTCCCCAACCCACCGCTTTTGCCTTTACGGCTTAGAAGCGGGGAACTTCCTTAATTAGGTTAAAATAAAAGAAACATCCAACATATCTTATGTCAAATGCTTCTTTTTTCTGATGAACCCTTAGCCCCTTTTTTTGTATCTACAGCTCTGTTTTCTTTTTATTTTTACTTCCTTAATATTTATGATATCATATTCCTTATTTTACTTATATTCTCTGCTTCTTTTAACTTTTAATTGTAAATTGTGCTACCAACTCTCTAAGTGCTTCCGACTGTGCGGAAAGCTCTTCACTTGTCGCTGAAGTCTCCTGAGCAGCGGCAGAATTGCTTTGAATTACTTCTGAAATCTGTTCCACTCCAAGTTCTAACTGCTTCATAGCATCCGCCTGAGTATCTGATAATTCACTAATCTCTTTTGTTGAAACAGCAAGCTGACGAATTCCTTCAATTACTGTTTCGATTGCTTTTGTTGTCTTAATTGTAATTTCATTTCCTTTTTCAATTTCCTGAATCGAGTTTTCAATTAATCGTTTTGTATTGACAGCCGAATTCGCACTATCGGAAGCCAGTTTTCCAATCTGATCTGCTACTACAGCAAATCCTCTGCCTGCTTCACCTGCTCTTGCTGCTTCAATAGATGCATTTAAAGAAAGTAAATTGGTCTGCGAAGCAATGTCTTCAATTTCAGAAATAATATTGGCAATCTCATTTGATGTCATATTAATCCGCTCCATTGCAGAATTTAATTGAATAATATTTTCATTGCCTGTCTCTGCTTCCTGTTCAAATTTTAATGCACTTTGATACGATTTGCTTGCATTTTCTGAGTTTGCAATTACATTTTCTGTAATACTTTGAATCGTTGCTGTCAATTCCTCTACAGAACCTGCCTGATCCGTAGCTCCTTCCGCCAAAGACTGTGCACTTTCTGCCATCTGCCCAGAACCCAATGCTACCTGTTCGGATGCCTCATTAATCTTACTCATGGTTCCGCTTAAACCGGAAGTAAGTGTATCAATTACTTCCGCAAATGCCTGAAATTCTCCCCGAAACTCTACCTGAGAAGAAACATTAAAGTTCCCATTTGCAATTTCCGTTAAATCACGAGTCAGCTCTTTAATATAAAGCCGAAGCTCTCCCATTGCTTCTATAAAAGAATCGGTCATCTCACCGATCTCATCATTATATAATTTTTTAATTTCAAAATTTAAATTTCCCTTTGCCAGTTCTGCTGTCGCATTTTTAATACTAATAA
>CAJUEI010000149.1 GCA_910585255.1 uncultured Lachnospiraceae bacterium | reverse complement strand
CACCGCTTTCGCCTTGGCGGCTTAGAAGCGGGGGACTTCCTTGATGAGGTTAAAACACTATCTTATAATACACAATTTATTTAGAAGAAATATTATTATAATTAATCAAACATCCCTTTAAAATAATCTCCCGCTCTTCCTCTGTCAAATCTCCTAACTCCATATAAAACTCTTTCAGCTCTTCTCCCTTTACCACATAAGCCGTTATCCGATCTGCCTTTTCTCTAATAGCCGTAGCTATCCCAGGGATAAAAATACAGTCTCCATTCTCAAAAGGAAGCTCTCCCTTAGGCAGCAGAAACGGAAGCATACCCCAGTTAATCAGATTGGAACGATACCGCTTTGTTGCATATTCATGTGCAATATTTGCCAATCCTCCCAGCACTCTCTGACAGGAAGCCGCCTGCTCCCTTGCGGAACCGTCTCCCGGCTTTACTGCAAAGATCACACTTCCAATCTCCGTAGCTCTTGCCTTCAGATCCGGATAAAATTTCTTTACAGTAGAAAATGCCGCACCAATTGCCTCATTTCTTCTCATCGGACAGGCTCCTGTAATACGAACTTCTTCCGCTGCCCGAATCTCCTTTGCCCGTCCCACATAACCGGGATCCTTTCGAGACAGAGTAAACTCCGCCAATCCCAAAGGATTAGAACGATAAGAAGAAGTCTCTCCAGAAGGAATTAGCTCATCTGTTGTTGTAACCGGATCATAAATAACCGATGCCACCTGCAGTAAAATATCCTCTGTCAAAGGAGACATCTTCGGCCAATCCTTAATATTTGGTCCCAACTTTAATTCCACTGAAGAATCCGGTTTCCCCACTCCATTATAAACCCGATTTTCATAAATTGTCTTATCAAAGAAATACGTTGGCTGTGTATACTGCACCTCAATCTCATCTGCCGCCGTCAGATACCCCCTATTTGCTGCCGTAGCCGCAATAGAACGAGCATCCATCAAAGCCACTGATGCAATTTGTCCATTTGTCACTTTCGAACCCTCTCTATTTGGGAAATTCCGAGTAGAATGACGAATACTCAGCCCTTTATTAGCCGGAACATCTCCTGCTCCAAAACACGGTCCGCAAAAAGCAGTCCGAACCGTTGCCCCTGCTGCCATAAAATCAGCTACTCGTCCATTCTTCACCAACTCCATAAAAATCGGCTGACTCGCCGGATACACACTCAGAGAAAATTCATCTGCACCAATATTCTTCCCCCGCAGAATATCCGCCGCTGCACACAGATTTTCAAATCCACCGCCTGCACATCCTGCAATCACTCCCTGTTCCACATAAAGTTTCCCGTCTCGTACCTTATCCCTTAAAGTAAAAGAAACCTTATTTTGATCCAGACTTACCAGTGCTTTCTTCTCCACATCCTCCAAAATATCAAGCAAATTTGCTTTTAATTCCTCAATTGTATACGTATTGCTTGGATGGAACGGCATCGCTATCATTGGCTTAACTGCACTTAAATCCACTGTAATCATTCCATCATAATAAGCCACATCTCCAGGATTTAATTCTGCAAACTCTTCACTTCTTCCATGTATTTCATAAAATTCCTTCACCTTTTGATCGGTTTTCCAGATAGAAGAAAGACAAGTTGTTTCCGTTGTCATTACATCTATGCCAATTCGGAAATCAACACTTAAATTCTCCACTCCGTCTCCAACAAATTCCATTACTTTATTCTTTACATACCCATTTGCAAACACCTTTCCGATAATTGCAAGGGCGACATCTTGCGGTCCTACTCCATTCTGCGGTTTCCCGGTCAAATAAACCCCGATTACCTCCGGCATATTAATATCATACGTCTGAGACAATAACTGCTTTACAATCTCTGGTCCACCCTCTCCTATAGCCATCGTTCCCAATGCCCCATAACGAGTATGACTATCAGATCCTAAGATCATCTTTCCGCCACCTGCCAGCATCTCTCTGGCAAACTGATGAATGACAGCCTGATGAGGAGGCACATAAATTCCGCCGTAACGCTTTGCACAAGAAAGCCCAAACATATGATCATCTTCATTAATCGTTCCCCCTACTGCACACAAACTGTTATGACAATTTGTCAAAGCATATGGCACCGGAAATTCCGTCAGTCCGCTGGCTCTTGCCGTCTGTATAATTCCCACAAATGTAATATCATGTGATGTCAGCCGATCAAACTTAATCTTCAACTTATCCATTGTATCAGACTGATTATGCTGCTCTAAAATTCTATATGCCATTGTATTTTTAGCAGCCTCTTCCTTTGCCACACTCTTTCCCAGTTTTGCTTCCAAAACCCGATCCTTATCTTCTGAAACTTCCACAACTTCTGTACCATGCAATAAATAAGCACCACCAGTTGATAATGTTACCATATTCTATCCTCCTACTTTCTATAACCGTAAAAATTCTCTTTATTACAATAATAAATTTCTTATTTTCTTCTACTATCGACAAAAGCAAACTTCCTGTAACAGAGTATTTCTGTCATAACGGACTTGTTCTATTAACAGAACATTCCTATTAAAAATTCCTTATATTAACAACTGAATTCTATTAATAAATCACTCCTACATAACAAATTCCTTCTATCCCGTCAATCAATAGAACATTATTCACATTATAATTGGTTCCTGCTTAAATTGCAAGAGAGAATCATTCCTTTTTCTTATCCATCCCCTTTAAATTACTAATCAAAGAATCCAGCACATCTCTAACAATCTGCTGTGCCTTCGGTGTCATATCACACTGAATCCGCATTAACTCTTCCCAGCCATACTCCGTAATCTCCAATTTAATCTCATTTCCAAGCAGATAAGCAGGAGAAACCGGAATATTATTACAGATCTTTACAAATACAGAAAGACTTGGCAGCCTTGCCCCTGTCTCTATCTGACGAATAAACACCGGGTTTACACTACAAGCCTCTGCAAGTTGTTCAGAAGAAAGATGGACCTCCTGCCGAACCTTTTTCAGCCGTCTGCCAAACTCTTCCTTATCAATCATTCCATATGTATCGTCTCCGTTTTTCTCCCCTTTTTTCTTAATCGGTTCCGCCAAATTCTGAATCATAGAATGTAAAACATCCTTTATAATATAACAGACCTCTTCTGACAGAGTATTCTGCATTTCCACAAGTATACTCCAATTTTCCTTTACATTTTTCATTACTATTTCATTCTCAAGCAAATATGCTGGTGAAATCTGAAGGTTATCACAAATTTTAACCAGTTTTGGAAGACTAGGCAGTCTTGTACCCGATTCAATCTGACGAATAAATACTGGATTCACTCCACATGCATTGCCCAGCTTATCTGATGTAGTATTAGACTCCCGTCTTACCTTTTTTAAGCATTTTCCAAACTCTCCACAATTTATCACACTCTCATTATGAAAATCCTGATTGCTAAGAACAGGATTCTTATAATTCATCTCATTATTTCCTAAACTTTCTTCTTTTACCATTATATCCATATTTTACCCCTCTTCTGTAGCTTTATGCTTAGTTTTGTTTCAAAAAGTATACATGATAACATATTAGGAAGATAGTTTCTAAAAGTTATTTTTATTAACTTATTGTTACATTCTAATAATTTTGGCTTTTTTACATTTTTCTTTTTATATAAACATTCTTAAGCGATATTTTCTGAATCTGTTAGAAAATATGGGCATTTAGAAGATATTGCTTTTCGGACGCCGGCAGGATAAAATCTTTCTTTGCTGGGGCCGTTCGCACTAAGGCTTCCTCGCAGCGGACACATAAGGCACGAAAAGACCGTGCCTAAGTGCCGGCGGGAAGCAATACCCCTGCAAAGAAAGATTTTATCCTGCCAACTGTCTACACCAACCAGAACATTTATAACCATTTACTTTCTTCCTAAACAAATACTTTCCGCCCCAGCATATATCTAAAAATATATAAAACCATATTCTAGTTGAAATTATCTAAAAATCGCCTAAAATAAGAATTCGCAAAATAATATTTGGGATAAAATTACCTAAAGTAAAAATCTGTAAAATAACATTTCAAACAAACTTGCTTAAAGTAAAAATCTACAAAATAACGTTCCGACTGAAACTACCTAAAGTCAAGATCTGTAAAACAACGTTCCGACTAAAACTACCTAAAGTCAAAATCTGCAAAACAACGTTTCGACTGAAACTATCTAAAGTCAAAATCTGCAAAACAACATTCCAACTAAAACTACCTAAAGTCAAAATCTGCAAAACAACGTTTCGGCTGAAACTACCTACATTCAAAATCTACAGGCTGAAATACACAGTATGCATCATAAGGGGAATCTCTGCAGGGGTATTGCTTCCCGCCGGCACTTAGATGCTGTCTTTTAGCATCTTATGTGCCCGCTGCGAGGAAGCCTTAGTGCAAACGGCCCCAGCAGAGAATCCCCTTATGATGCATACGTCCCCTCCAAACCTCCCACCTCATTCCATCCCTCTTCTTTTTCTATTTCCCTTTTCAAGCAAACCCTAATATAATAAACTTCAAAAAATACTAAAGCAATAAGATTTCTTCTTATCAAAAACTACATTTTAATCAAGGAGGATTATATGAGTACAACACAACCTATTAGAAATCTAGAAGACTTAGATCAACTAAAAAACTACTACTTAACCCAAAAACCAAATCTAAGAAATTATGCCCTAATCTGCACAGCAGTAAATACCGCACTTAGAATTAGTGATATCCTTATCCTAAAATGGAAAAATGTCTATGATTTTAAACTAAAGAACTTCCGCAGACATTTAGAATTAACCGAAAAAAAAACCGGAAAACACTGCCTAATTGCTTTAAATAAATCCGCTACATCCGGGCTGCGTCTCTATTTTGAAAGTCTTTCCCATCCCAGCCAAGAACAATTTATCTTTACTGGTTATCTTAGAGAAACTCCTCTATGCCGGGAACAAGCGTACCGAATTATCAAAAATGCCTGCAATGCCCTGCACCTTCCTGAACATATCAGCTGTCATTCCTTAAGAAAAACCTTTGGATATCACGCATGGCTTGCAGGAACCAATCCGGCATTATTAGTTTCTATCTATAACCATTCCTCTTTTGAAGTAACAAAACGCTATCTTGGAATTGAACAAGACGATAAAGACAATGTATTTTTAAATTTAGAGCTATAAGATATCTTAAAAACTTCACCTGATATAAAAAAGTATAACCTAAAGCTACAAAAAGTATCTTCCTATATTTTCTTCCTTTTTTTCATATTGACAAGCTGATTTTTTACATAATAAGATCTTTAAAGAGGTGAAAAATATGGACACTAAACTGGTTTCCCGCATATTAAAATATTATCGTAAATTAAACCATCTCTCCGTAAAAGAAGTCGCAGAACAATTTCAGCAATCCAAACATCCTGTTGCAAAAAAGACGATTTACGGTTGGGAAAGCGGTCAGACACAGCCAAGTGCAGATAATTTTATCTTTTTATGTAATCTTTATCACATCAACAACCTTTCTGAAGCAATTGAGAATAGTACACAAGTAAAAACTCCTGTTATTCCGACTGCTTGGGAAAGAAATCTGCTCTTAAGCTATCGAGAGCATCCAGAATATCAGGCAGCTATCCATAAACTGCTTGAATTAGATTCCAATCCGAAACAGGAAGAATCATAAACTCTAGCAATAAAAAGATAGCCAAAAAAAGGGATTCCTGCACTAAAAATCTTTTTTGCAGAAATCCCTTTTTTCTTTTATTGAATTTTTATTCTATTTTTATAACTACATCCCGGCTGTCTGCTGTATCAATACAGAGCCTTCTTCCTTTTCAACTATTCCAAATAAAAGGGTTACTCGGAATAAATCTCCATCCAGATAAATCTCAAATTTACCATGCATCAATTCTGTAAGGCTTTTTGCAATCGAAAGCCCCAGTCCGCTTCCCTCTGTACTTCTAGATACATCCCCGCGAATAAAACGCTCTGTCAGTTCTGACGCATCGATATTTAAGGGACTATCCGAGATATTTTTAATTGTGAATTCTACACTTGCTGCCTTTTCTAATACAGAGATATACACCCTTGTATGTTCCATTGCATACTTTGAGACATTGATATAAAGATTCTCAAGTACCCGCCACAATCTCCTCCCGTCTGCTTCAATAAAGATGGATTTTTCCGGCAGAGAAGAGACAATCGTCAGATTTTTTTCTGCAAATTTTTCTGCAAACTCTCCGTTTGTCTGTTTCACTAATTCCACCAAATCAATCTTTTCCATAGAGAGAACCACCGTTTCTGAACTCAGCTTAGATGCCTCGATTAAATCATCAATTAAATTTTTCAACCGCTGCGATTTCTGATCTAAAATCTCCAAATAAGAACACACCTTTTCATCTTCAAATTGCTCCCTCTTTAATAGATCGATATAATTAATAATAGAAGTAAGAGGAGTCTTTATATCATGGGAAACATTTGTAATTAAATCTGTTTTCATTCTCTCGTCCCGGACACTTTGCTCAATTGCACTATTTAATCCATCTCCTACTCGGTTTACTGCTCCTGCCATCTGCTGCAGTATTCCATGAAAAGAGTTTTCTTCTAATTTATAATTCCATTCTCTAGAAGAGATTCGCTCCGTTCCCTGATAAATCTCTACCAGTTCTGCCTTCTGCCGTATCAGCCAGCGTAAAACCTTAAAATCCATTGCCAATATTGCAAACAGAATACAAAAACAAGGCAGAGCGATCACTAACTCCCCATAATCCAATGCAGAACAAAAGAAATACAGTGCAATCGGAAACACAAAGTTTCCCAACAGCATACAGATAAAAAATATGGCAATTTTCTTACTGATACTCCGGCTTTCCCAAATCTGCATAGCGGTATACACCGCTCTTTCTGTTTTATTTTTCATATAATTTAAAGTCCGATGTGTAATACTATTTTTCCACAAAGTTCCTGCTTTGATTCGTTTCGCAAGAGAAGAAAAACTAATCAAAGAAACCAAGTAAAGTGCTGCTGCCGACAGTACAAACAAAACCAAATCTTCTATATCCAAATTATAATAAAAATTTCCTAAAAACTCAAAAACTAAAATAGCCAAAAGCAGCCCTGCAGTCATACAAATTCCGGCTGCTATCTCTGTATACCACCGATCAAACCAATTTAAATAGATCCCCTCATATCCTGCCTTATGACCTGCAAAACAAAACAAAGCATAAATACTAAAAGCAGCCAAGACTCCAAGTACGATCATCACTCCTATATATTGAGGAATACTGTGATACTGACGTTCTAACCGCTCCATCTGCTGACTGAAAAATCCGCTTTGATCCCTAGGAACCGCAATATAGATACTGATATTTTTTCTGTTCTTTTCTAAAAATAGTTCCTCCAGCTCTGCAATCATTCCTCTGTCCGCCCGCATCGTTGCTTCCATTAGATGATTTTCCGTCTGATAACAAATCTCTCCCATAACCGGATACGGATATTTCATCCTGTTAGAATCATCCTTCTCTGGAAGATGATTCTGCATATTAGTTGCCATCACTTGATTTCCATCTGCAATCCAATACAACAAATCTTGTTCCGAAAAAACTTCCCGTTCAAAGATAGACTGATACTGCTGATAAAATGCTACATAAAAAGTCATAAAATAAGCTGCATCGGGAAGCAGATTCACTTCCGCACCTTCTATATAATTTCCATCCTTTATCTGCTGATCCCATACTTCCTGATAATATCGGCATGCCTCATCCAAATCCGAAAACACCAGATTCTCTTCTTTTGTAAAATCTGCCACTAATGGTACCTGTTTTGGTTCCCCCCCTACCACGGCATTTCCTCCCTTTGAGACAACAATCGGATAAGTCAACCGTCTTTTTGAGTCAAATACTTTCCTAGCATCTTCTGTATCAAATAAAGAATCTAAAATTGCCTCTTCTGGATAAAATCCATAATTTTCAACATTATATTTAATCAAATCACTTACTGTATATTCTTCTATTCCATTTGATCCATATACCTTTGCTGCCACTTTATTATAATCTAATTTCCCGTTTGTCTCCAAAATTTCTTTTAATTTCAGATAATCGGCAAGCTGCATCAGCCTCACATTCACATCTCTTGAAAATTCTTCACTTTCCGAATAAGAATACTGAAATAAATCAGAAAACTTATATACTTCCTCACACTGACTTAAACTATATAAGGTCTGATATCCCAAAAATGGAATCGTAATAATACATGTTGTCAATACTAAAATTGCAATCATCTTCGCCGCAAATAAACCCTGCAACCTTTTCATCTGCTCTTCTCTCCCTTCTCAACTTTATATCCAACCCCCCAGACCACTTTCAGATAACGTGGCTCCTTTGGATTAATCTCAATCTTTTCCCGAATATGCCGAATATGTACTGCTACGGTATTATCCACTCCAATTGCTTCCTCATTCCAAATCGCTTCGTAAATCTGCCGAATCGAATAAACCCGTCCTGCATTTTTTACAAGCAGCAGCAAAATTTGATATTCAATCGGGGTCAGCTTCACTTCTTCTCCATCTACCGTCACTTCTTTTTTCTCATCATCAATTAACAGTCCCCCATTCCGATAGACATTCCTCTCCTGATCCAAATTCATACTTCCCAGCTTCGTATAACGCCGCAGCTGCGATTTTACCCTTGCTACCAGCTCTAACGGATTAAAAGGCTTTGTCAAATAATCATCCGCCCCTATATTCAATCCCAATATCTTATCCGTATCTTCTGACTTAGCAGACAAAATAATAATCGGTATACTGCTCTCCTCCCGAATTTTTAAAGTAGCATGAATCCCGTCCAACTTAGGCATCATAATATCAATCACTAAAAGATGAATCTCATTCTTACGAAGTACAGAAACTGCCTCCATCCCGTCATAAGCCTTAAATACTTGATATCCCTCCTGCGTCAAATAAATATCAATCGCCTCCACAATTTCTCTATCATCATCACATACCAGTACATTTAACATCTCAGTTTTCCTCTTTTCTATAAATTCATTCCCACCCCCTATTCTACCTGATTCTCTCTCATTCGTCATTCCTTTCTTTTCTACATTCTCCATCTTAAAAAAACTTTTTTCATTCTCCCTATTCCCCTCCCTATCTGATACACTCCCTATCTGCAAACCAGCTTCATACTCTAATTCCAGGACATTGGAGAATGAAAAAAATCTTTTTCAGCATTTTTACTATATAAGATAAAAATGAAAAACAACGAGGAAATTTATGAAGATTTTCTTAATTTTATCCACACTAATATAAAATCCCCTAAAAAATAAAACCAAAAGAAAAACCTTCCGTTTCATTAGTCAAAGAAAATTCAGAATCCACTCCGCTACTTCCTCATAATCCTATGCTGCTATCGCCTTGGCGGCTTAGAAGCGGGGGACTTCCTTAATGAGGTTAAAAACTAAAAGAAAAACAGAAAAAATCAAAACATAAATTATGAAACAATACAGCCAGAGTGCATTAGGGGCATACTGTGACTTCGGAGGAAGTTAGAAGCTCTTAGACTTCTGTCAGATACCTAGGATTTTTTGCCATTCTCGAATGGCAAAAAAAGGGGTGCGTTTAGCCCGCTGCACGGGCGAATTGCACCCCGGTCCGTCCG
>CAJUEI010000148.1 GCA_910585255.1 uncultured Lachnospiraceae bacterium | reverse complement strand
GCATCGCCTCATACGTAGCCTGAAGAATATTAATCTGATCAATCCTCTTATGAGAAACCACCCCGACTCCGACACTAACCGCCTTTTCCATAATCTCCTGATACAATTCTTCCCGCTGCCGTTCGGAAAGCTGCTTCGAATCATTGAGATGCCAGATCTTCAAATCCTTCGGCAAAATAACCGCTCCAGCCACCACAGGACCCGCCAAAGGTCCTCTTCCCGCCTCATCGATTCCGCAAATCGCCGAATAAGAAGCATACTGCCGCTCCAAAGCCAGCATCCCCTCCAGCCGCTCCGATTCCTTTTGATAACCCTTATATTTTTTATCGAATCGTTCTACCAGTTTGATAACACCACTCCGAGTATCTTTTCGATAATTTATCAATACCTGCGGCAAATCTGCTGCATCCGTTTCCTCCAATATTTTTTTAATCTCCCCTATTTTTTGTTCCATCTAATCACTCTCTCCTTTCTTTTGTACACTGTCCTCCTCCTTTGGAAACTCCAATGTAATTCTTCCCAGCTTTCCGCTGCGAAACTCTTCCATAAAAAGAGCCGCTGCCTTATCGAAATCATACTCCCCTCCCTTTAACAGACAAGCCCGGCTTTTCGCAATATCATAAAGAATTTCCGCCGCCTTTTTTGTCTCGTCCACTCCTTCATACCGCTCCTTTATCACCCCACTGTAATGCTCCGTTAAAATCCCAATCAATTCACATGCCATCTCTGTTATATTTAAAATTTCATCCCGAATCGATCCAATCAAAGCCAGCCGCAGCCCCACCGTGGGATCTTCAAACTTCGGCCAAAGAATTCCAGGAGTATCCAATAACTCTACATTTTTATTCAGACGAATCCACTGCTTTCCTTTTGTTACTCCTGGTTTATTCCCAGTCTTAGTACATGCTTTTCCAGCAAATGTATTGATAAACGTAGACTTACCTACATTGGGAATTCCTACCACCATTGCCCGCACCGGACGATTTAAAATCCCCCGCCTTCGATCCCGCTCGATCTTTTCTTTGCAGGCTTCCTGTATTACAGTATGAACATTCTTTACTCCCGCACCGGACTTTGAATTTACTTTTACCACATAGCAGCCTTTTTTCTGAAAATAATTCTCCCATACAGCATTATACTTCTCCGAAGCAAGATCCGATTTATTTAACAAAATCAGCCGTGCCTTATTCTTTCCCAATTCATCAATATCAGGATTTCGGCTGCTGAAAGGAATTCTGGCATCTACTAACTCAATTACCAAATCAATTAACTTTATATCTTCCTGCATTGCCCGCTTTGCCTTGGTCATATGCCCTGGATACCACTGTATATTCATATTTTATCACCAAATCTTTCTATTTTATTAAGCCGACCTCATCTAATGTTGTCACCAGCAGCCATGCTTTTCCAACAATATTTCCCCGCTTTACATTTCCCACTGTTTCAAACCGACTGTCTTCACTGTTATTTCGATTATCCCCCAGCAGAAAATATTCGTCTTCTCCAAGTGTAATCTCTTCCAAAGCAAGCCCCGGATTTAGAATCGGATCGGTTTCTATCTCTTCCTGCAGATATTCCCCGTTTATCATAACCCGCCCGTTTTTAATACAAACCGTTTCCCCCGGAAGTCCGATAATTCGCTTTAAAAAATATTTTTCTTCTTCTCCGTTTTGAAAAATCACAATATCAAACCGCTCCGGATCAAAAAAATGGTAACTTAATTTATCAATTAAAATCCGTTCTTCATTTGCAAGCACCGGAGCCATAGAATATCCGGTAACCGTCATCTGCTCCCCCATATAAATTGTTAAAAATACAGCAATCCCCATTACAACCACAATATCTAAAACCCACCGCATCAGATCATATAAAATGCGATGCTCTTCGACACTTTTTCTTCGCATTGCCATCCTAATCCTTCCCGCTCCTACCCCATAAATCTGAAATAGGGGCAAGTACAAGATGTATTTGCCCCTAACTCTGCGAAAACGCTTTTTTTTCGTTTTTCTGGATTATTTTACTAATTCCTTTACTTTCGCTCTCTTACCTACTCTGCCTCTTAAGTAATTCAGCTTCGCACGTCTAACCTTACCATGTCTGACTACTTCTACTCTGTCTACAATAGGAGAATGAAGCGGCCATGTCTTTTCTACGCCGATTCCATTTGAATTTTTCCGAACGGTAAATGTCTCACGAACACCGCCATTCTGTCTTTTTAATACGGTTCCTTCAAATACCTGAATTCTTTCACGAGTACCCTCAATTACCTTTGCATATACCTTTACGGTATCGCCAACCCGAAATTGCGGAACCTCTTTTTTTAACTGTTCTGACTCAATCCCTTTAATAATCTCGTTCATTTGTGCCTCCTCAATATTTGGACATTCTTAATGCTTCTATTCAAATCCATTGACCTATTAAAATTTACGGATCCTTCTGCAACAGAGGAATATCTTATTTTCCCACAACGTGAGCATTATAGCATATATTTCCTTTTTATGCAAGGTCTTTTTTTCGTTTTGTCAAGCATATCTTTTCTATCTCTTTACATTAAAGGTGCTACAATCCGCAAAACCCGCCCAGCATACTTTTTTAAAACCCCATATCTCTGGCAGTCCTCTAACGTAATCCTCTGACACTGCCGCAAAGTATTCTGATAATCTTCCTCTATCTGTGTTATCACCAGATTTCGATAAAAAAAAGCTGCACACTCAAAATGCAGATAAAGACTCCGAAAATCCAAATTAATGGTTCCCACTACTGCTTTATCTCCATCACTAATAAATTCCTTAGCATGCACAAATCCAGGCGTATATTCAAAAATCTCTACCCCCGCCTCTAAAAGTTCTTCATAATAACTGCGTGCAAGCAGATAGGCATACTTCTTATCTGGAATATGAGGCATGATAATCACCACCTCTACCCCGCTTTTCGCTGCATACTTTAAAGCATTTAACATTCGATTGTCCAAAATCAGATAAGGCGTCATAATATGCACATACTGCTTTGCATGCTGCAAGAGATCCAGATAGACCTGCTCCCCTACATTTTCCTTATCCAAAGGACTGTCTCCATAGGGAAGCACAAATCCAAGTTCGGTTCGCACCTTTTCCTGATAAGGAACCAAATAGTTCTGATAATCCTCTTTTTTTCGTGTATCTAAATTCCACATCTGCAGAAACATAATTGTAAAATTATTAACCGCCTCTCCGGTCAGCATCACCGCTGTATCCTTCCAATGCCCAAACCGCTTCTTCTGATTAATATATTCATCCGCTAGATTTACACCCCCGGTAAAAGCCACTTTCCCGTCAATTACCAAAATCTTTCGATGATCCCGATTATTCTGATGAGTGGAAAGCAGCGGTTTTACTGGAGAAAACATTTTACACTGAATCCCCTTTTGTTCGACCTCTTTTGGATAAGAATACGGCATCAAAGCCAATGTACACATTCCGTCATATAAAAACCGCACTTCCACCCCTTCCTTTACCTTTTCCTCTAAAATCTCCATAATCGAGTCAAACATCACTCCATGCTCTACAATAAAATACTCCATAAAGATAAATTTCTCCGCCTTTTTCAGCTGCCTTTTCATCTCCTCAAACTTATCCTCTCCAAGCGGAAAAAATACAGCCTCTGTATTCTGATGAATCGGATAACCGGCATAGCGGTTCATATAAAAAACCAAACGAGAAAGTTCTTCATTTTCTTTCTTTAGCCGCTGAAAAACCTCTTCCCTCTGCTTGGTATAAACAGCCGTCTCACGAATAGTTTGACACAATCTATGATGAATCATCTTTGTTCCAAACTGAAACTGCACAAACAGATAAAAAAGCGATCCAAAAATCGGAATCAGCAGCACCGGAATCAACCAGCTAATCTGAAAACTAGGATCGGTCTTTTCATTTAAAATATGAATCACCACTATTCCAGAAATCAAGGAAAACCCACCATAGAACAAAAATGTATACCTTTTCAGCCAGACAAACACTTCTAATAAAATTAGAATCTGAACCAGCAGTAACGTCATAACAATTACGGTTCTTCCATAAATAAGTCTTTTCAATTTTTTTACATTCTGCATTTTTTACACTCTCTTTCGAAACTCCAATTACTGCTCCTTTTCCGTCAGATATACAACTGACACTGAATTCCGGCTCCAAGTAATTCCCGAAACCGAATCCCGTCCTCCTTCCTCCCAATAATACTCCCATAATGCACCGGAATTACCACTTTCGGCTGAATAATATTTGCCAATTCCGCTGCCTTTTTATAATTCATAGTATAAATTCCTCCAATCGGCAGAAATGCCACTTCACATTCTACTTCCTTTATCTCCTGTGTCAAATCTGTATCCCCGGCAATATAATACCGCACACCCTGTATGGTCAAAATATATCCGACCCATCCGCAGCTTTTCGGATGAAACGGTTTTATAATATTATAACTAGGAACCGTTGCAACCGAAATCTCCCCAATCTGATACTGCTGCTCCGGCTTTACATAAAAAATATTTTCCTCCGAAAAATTCAATCTCTTTGTGTCCTTTCTCATCTTTTCCGGCAATACAATTTTTGTATCCTTTTTTGCAACTCTCCCAATATCTTCCAAAGAAAAATGATCATAATGATTATGTGTAATAAAAATAAGGTCAGCATCTTGAAATTCCTGATTAATTCGAAACGGATCAAAATAAATCACTTGTTCTCTTTCCATTCGTATACTGCTCTGTGTAAACACATTGATACCCTCTGCCATATCCCTTTCCTCCTAATGTATCTCTTTTTCTACCATCCCTTTTCGCTTCCCCTTTAATTCTTCTAAAAATACCTGCTCTTTTTCTGTAAGATTTGCCCTCTCAAAAAGATCAGGACGCCGTTCTAATGTACGAATAATTGCCTGTTCCCTCCGCCACTTTTCTATATTGGCATGATGCCCGGAAAGCAGCACTTCTGGTACACGTTTTCCCATATACTCCTCTGGTCTGGTATACTGCGGATACTCCAGCAGATTATCATGAAACGATTCAAATTCAGCAGAAGCTGCATTACTTAACACTCCCGGCACCAGTCTGGAAATCACATCTATCGTTACCATAGCCGGAAGCTCTCCTCCCGTCAAAACATAATCCCCAATCGAAAGATAATCCGTTACAATCAGCTCCAAAACCCTCTCATCAATTCCCTCATAGTGCCCGCATAAAAATACTAATTCTTCCTCTTTTGAAAACTCCTGTGCCATGTTCTGAGAAAGCACACTCCCCTGAGGTGTCATATAGACCACACGAATTCGCTCTTTATGAATTCGCTCTTTTAAATCCTGATATGCCCGATAGACCGGAGCAGCCTGCATCACCATTCCAGCACCTCCCCCATAAGGATAGTCATCCACCCGGAAATGCTTGTCCTCCGAATACTTCCGAATATCCACTGCCTCTATCGAAATACACCCCCGCTCCACTGCCCGTCCAATAATACTGGTATTTAGTCCCTGCATCACCATATCTGGAAACAACGTTAAAATATAAAAATTCATATTTCCACAACCTTTATCTTCTATAAATCTAATAATCCATCCAAAAGATGAACGATCATACAATTTTCTGCCAAATCGGTTCTTAAAATGCACTGTTTAATTGCCGGAATTAATAAATCCTTTTTTCCTTCCCGCTTTACCATATAGACATCATTTGCCCCTGTCTGCAGTACATCAGAAAGTATTCCCAGTACCTCTCCCTGATCCGACCGAACCTCCATTCCAATCAAATCAGCTATAAAATACTCCCCTTCCTCCAAAGCAACTGCCTGATCCCGTGTGATCAGCAGATCTTTTCCACGATAGGACTCTACCTGATTTCTATCATCAATCCTCTTAAATTTTAAAATCACAAATTGTTTAAAAAATTTTACTCCCTCAATCTCTAATTCAATTCCTTTTTTTTGCTCAGCTTGTATCTCCTTTTTATTCTCTCCACTTTCTAAATCGGATTCTGTTGCCAGCAATACCTGCTTTAACTCTTTAAAACGCTGTACATCATCTGTTGTAGGAAATACTTTCACTTCTCCGCGAATCCCATGAGGGGAACTAATAATTCCAATCCGAAGTAACTGCTCCATTTTCTCCTCCTAACCAACTATTATACTACACCAAACAAAAACTTTGCCTTTGTTCAACCACTTTTTTCTACAACAAAAACCAGCCCAATACGAGCTGGTCTTTATATATACACGGTCGCCCAAAGAAGCCATGTCAGCAGAGCTGACGGACGCCCGGTACCGCGAGCAGAGAAAGTAACCCTCCCTGCCCGATTTCTATTTACTGAACAATTTCTACAGTTATCTTTTTATCGTCTTTGGTAGCTGCCGCTTTTACCACAGAGCGGATTGCCTTAGCAATACGTCCCTGCTTACCGATGACCTTTCCCATATCGGCAGATGCAACCCTGAGTTCTAAAAGAATTCCCTTTTCATTCTCAGTCTCTGTAACAACAACCTCATCCGGATAATCCACGAGTGCCTTTGCAATAATTTCCACCAATTCCTTCATGCACTTCTACCTCCGTCAGTCAATCCAAGCTATTTTTCAATTCCAGCAACTTTTAAGAGTTTTGAAACCACTTCGGTTGGCTGTGCACCGTTAGACAACCACTTCTTTGTCTCTTCTTCATTAAACTTAATTACAGTTGGTTCTTTTGTCGGATCATAATATCCAACCTCAGCAATAAATCTTCCATCTCTTGGAGATCTAGAATCTGCTACAACAATTCTGTAAAAAGGTGCTTTTTTCTGTCCCATTCTTCTCAATCTCATTTTAACTGCCATTTTTCATTTCCTGCTACTAAAAATATATTCTACTATATTCTTCTCAATAGCTTTTCCTTTCTTTTTATCCTTAATCTTTTTATAATCCAAAAGGAAGTTTAAAACGTCCTTTTTTTCCGCCTTTGCCCATCATACCGGACATCTGTTTCATCATTTTTCTGCTCTGTTCAAACTGTTTCACCAGCCGATTGACCTCTGCCAATTCCACACCGGCTCCGTTTGCAATCCGCTTTTTTCTGGAAGGATTTAATAGATCTGGATTTGCCCGTTCCTGCGGCGTCATCGATAAAATCATTGCCTCAATTCGATCCATCTGTCTCTCATCAATATCAATATCTTTTACCTGATTCCCCAGCCCCGGTATCATACTAAGCAAATCTTGAATTCCACCCATCTTTTTCATCTGATTCATACTCTCAAGATAGTCGTCAAACCCAAACTCTGCTTTTTTCAGCTTCTTCTCCATCTCTTTTGCTTTGTCCATATCCACCGCTGCCTCTGCCTTTTCAATCAGAGTCAGGACATCGCCCATTCCAAGAATTCGAGAAGCCATTCGATCCGGATAGAACTGCTCTAAATCCGAAAGTTTCTCTCCCATACCAATATAAAGAATCGGTTTTCCTGTTACTGCCTTAATCGAAAGTGCGGCACCGCCTCTGGTATCCCCGTCCATTTTCGTTAAGATCACACCGTCAATTCCAACTTTCTCCTGAAACATAGAAGCAACATTTACCGCATCCTGTCCGGTCATTGCATCTACAATCAATAAAGTCTGATTGACTTCCACCGACTCTTTAATCTCAATCAGCTCCTGCATCATATCTTCATCAATATGAAGCCGTCCTGCGGTATCTAGAATTACCACATTAAATCCGTTCTTTGCTGCATGTTCAATCGAAGCCTTTGCAATATTAGAAGGTCTGTTCTTATCTCCCATGGTAAACACAGGAACTCCCTGCTTTTCCCCATTGATCTGCAGCTGCTGAATTGCAGCAGGACGATATACATCACATGCCACCAACAGCGGCTTTCTGCCCTTCTGTTTTAACTTTCCTGCTATCTTTGCCGTTGTAGTAGTCTTTCCTGCTCCCTGCAGACCAGCCATCATAATTACAGTCACTTCATTAGCCGGTTTTAGCTGAATCTCTGTCGTCTCCGACCCCATCAGCTTTACCATCTCTTCATTTACAATCTTAATCACCATCTGTCCTGGTGTAAGACTGTTCTGCACATCCTGTCCAATGGCACGCTCTTGTACGGCACCGATAAATTGCTTTACAACTTTAAAATTAACATCGGCTTCTAAAAGAGCCATTTTCACTTCTTTTAAAGCTGCCTTTACATCGGCCTCCGACAAACGGCCTTTTCCCTTTAAATTTTTAAAAATATTTTGTAATTTATCGGATAAGCTCTCAAATGCCATAAAAATTGCCCTCCTTTACAAGCACCTCTGCTATCATACCCGATTTCCTTCCTGCTGTCAAGTATTTTTTCTTTACGAATGTATGTTTGTCTTATTTTATCTTGTATTATTACTGCTTTTTTAACACAGTTTCTATTTCTGCTGCTTTTATTATGATTTATCTTTTTCCGTCTTTTTTCTCGAATTTGTCACAAAATTGTCACAATCTTTTATGAGATATTTACTGTTTTTGCAACTTCTTCTTGTTCCCGCTTTTTATCCTCTGTCAGATGTGTATATGTATCTAATGTCACAGATGTGGACGCATGTCCAAGATTCTGACTAACAATTTTTACATCTGCTCCAGCAGAATAGGCAAGACTTGTGTATGTATGCCGAACCATATGAGGACAAAAATTTTCAATCTTTTCTATATGATTTTCTTCTGCTTCTTTATTATACTGCTCTATAATTCTTCTTATTAATTCCCGAAATCCCGGTTCATTCCAAACATTTCCATATCTATTGATAAATACAAAATTAGATAAATACCCTCTAATATTTCCAGAATCATCCACATAAGGCAGCTTAACAACAGATGTTTCATTCTGCATTTTCAGTTTCAAAAGTGTCTTTTTCACTGCATTATTCATTACAACACTACGGATAGAGGTTTTACTTTTAGGAGAAGCTACTGCTATAGTAAATCCATAATCCACTTTTCTATATCTATTCACGGTTTTATTTATAGTTATGGTATTCTCTTTAAAATCCACATCTTCCCAAGTTAAAGCTGCCATTTCCCCAATCCTTATACCTAAATTAAACAAAACAACAAATACTGGATAACTATATGAATATCGTTTGCTATTCTTTACATAATTCATAAATAAATCAATCTGCCGCTGCTCTATAGCAGTTCTCTTCTTGCTCTCTGTCCGTGGCACTTGTAAATTTTTTGCAGGATTCTTAATGATTATATCATCATCTAAAGCACATTCAAAAACAATATTTAAGCAACTTTTCAAATTTGACATAGTAGAGTGCTTCTTACCATTTTGGATCATTTCATTTATAATTCTTTGGCAATCTGCTTTTGTAATCTTTGCAATCTGCTTTTTTCCAATAGTATTTTTAATATAAGTATTATAATATGATTTATAATTCGTGCAAGTTGTGGCTTTTCTACCACTCTTTGCAAATGTTTCCATCCAAAAGTCAAAATAAGCGTTCAATGTCATTTTAGCATCTCTAGTATTGAATTTATTCCCTCGATCAATCCTGCATAATAAATCATTTTCCTGCCTCCGTAATTCTATTAAATCAGAAGCCGTAATTGTAATGCGTTCCCCATCAATCATCTTTCGAAACATATACCGTTTATTTTTTGAATCATAATATTCCCCTGTTTTAAGATTTCTCCCACGACTATCTTTTCTTTTATCTGTCATAACAATAC
>CAJUEI010000147.1 GCA_910585255.1 uncultured Lachnospiraceae bacterium | reverse complement strand
CGCAAGAAAAAGTCCGCAGAACAATCCAGCCGGACCGCTTCCCACCACAACAGGTCTCTCCTTTAATATGGCTGTTCCCTTAATAGGAAATTGATACCTCTTCTCCTTTACATATTCTATTTTTGTTCCCTTATCTGCCTGCCGCATCACCTCTTTTTCTTTCTCTACCTGTACATCTACAGAATAAACCAGTTTAATCAGCGGCTTTTTCCTAGCATCAATCGAACACTTTACAATCTTCCACTCCTTTAACTGTTCCTTCTTTATCCGCAAAACAGATAAAATTTTCTTTTCCAATACCTCACTAGGCTGATTGGGTTCTATCTTTATCTGTTGTATCCGTATCATAAACAGCAATACCCTCCTTTCTCCCTATAATCCCTTTCCCGCTAGAAATCCACTCGACCACGCCCACTGAAGATTATATCCTCCGCAAGCCCCATCCACATCCAAAATTTCCCCAGCAAAATAAAGCCCCGAAATCTTCTTCGATTCCAAAGTATACTCATTCACTTCCCTTGTATCCACTCCCCCAGAACAAACCTGAGCCTGCTCAAACCCCCGATACCCTGTCATAATCACTAAAAACCTCTTGATACACCCCTTTAACCGCTCTATCTGTTCTTCTTTTAATGTCCGCTCCGCCCCCAAAATTCCAGCACAAGCCAAAATTCCCAGCACAACTTTCTCATTCAGCATCCCAGAGAGTGCCTCTCTTACCGTCTTCCGATAATGCTTGATCTGCCGCAGCACTACTTCTAAGACCCTATCCCAATCCAAATCCGGCAAAAAATCAATCTCCACCCAAACTCTTTCTCCCTTTTCAAAAGCCCGAACCGCATACCGGCTAAACTGAAATACCGGAATCCCGGATATCCCATATTCCACCATCTGTAATTCCCCCCGCTCTTCAAAACATAACTGCTCCCCGACAAAAAGCCGCAGACATGCATCTGTTCGAACACCAGCCATTCCCTTTAAAACTCCACTTCCATACCCGTCCTTCCCCTCAATTGGACAAAGGGCAGGCAGAGGAGAAATCAAACAATGTCCCAATTTTGCTGCCAAAGAATATCCATTTCCATCCGATCCCGTCTTAGGTGCCGCCATCGATCCCGCAGAAAGTACAACCTGCTTCCCAGAAAAAACTCGTCCGTCCTCCAAAAAGCAAGCCAGTCCATCCTCCTTATCTTCAATCCTCTGTACCATCGCCTTTGTCTCTACTACTACCCGAAGTCTCTCTAACTCTTTTCTCAAAAGCAGCAGCAGCGTGGAAGCCTGTCCAGAAAAAGGATAAAAATATCCATTTTTCTCCTTTATCTGCATCCCAAGCTCCGAAAAAAAGGAAAGTGTATCCTCCAAAGAAAACTGCTCCAAAACCGCTTTGGGAAACCCCTGCTGCTCTGTTCGATAACACCCCTCTAACGGCGTCTGCTTCCGATTCGTAAAATTACACCGTCCATTTCCAGTAACCAAAATCTTCTTTCCAAGACTGTCCTTCCGTTCCAGCAAAACTACCTTACTGCCCTGACGAGCCGCCGAAATAGCAGCCATTATTCCAGAAGCCCCGCCGCCCACTACAATTGTCTTTCTTCTCTCTTTTACCATCCTTCACCCCTCCCCATTTACGCTTTCTTATTATAATACACCCCCAAGCCAAACGCAAGAAATTTCCTCTGTCTTTATGTAATCGGCAGCCGGAAGCAGCCCTCCTGCCACTTCCGCCCCTCTCTCCAACTGCTGTAGGACTCCAAAAACTCATAAAGCACCTCTAAATTTTCCACCGGATATCCCCGCAAAATCTCCCGCTTCAAATTCTCAGGCAGCGTCTCAAACTTAATCTCTGTATAAGCATACAAAGAGTCATCTAAACTATTCCGAACAATTACCCGCCCCATCTGCACATCCAGATAAAACTCACACTCTTTCTCTGGTTCTTTATAACTTTTACGAACTACAACCGCATCCTTTGAAAAATCAATCAGCTCAATGCTTAAAAACCCGTTTTTCTGTTCCTCCTCCAGTGCCTCTTCCATCATTTTTTCAAGATATTCCGCAAACTGCCTCCGATTATTTCCAATCACCTCCGAAGGCATCCTCTTTGTCTCTCGAATAGTTGTATTCTGATCAATCCGATAGGTCTCCATATAATACAGCGTATCCCGTGTAATTCTCTCTTCCGTCTGCACAACTGCAGCTACCGTCTCTGGCAGGACTACACTGCTCTGCTTTACCTCACTCTCCTGCACCTTGTCCTGCACAAAATACTGATAACTGTACAGATAAGCCCCAATTCCAAGAATTCCCGCCAAAAAAAGGCAGATAATAACAACTTTCTTCATCCGCTCCATCTCCTCTTCCTGATAAAGTTCACTCTTCTAAGCTATATTATCTGCCAAATTATTCTATTTTATACAAAACCTGTAACTTTCTATAACAAATGTATTTTCTTTAAAAATACAACCAAGTGTTCTCCCTTTGGAATATTATACAAATCATTTTCATTAATTCCCTTTAATACCAACAATAAAACCCCATATAAAACGGCACCGATTAAAATAGAAATCAAAACCGGAAAAAATAATTTTTCCTCTCCCATTACCTTATGAAGTCCAAAGTAGATTCCAAATACAGCCGCCCCCATAATTACAGAACAGGCAATAGGCAAAAGAAAGGTTCGAATCATCTCCTGCCGGTACTTTAACACCCGCCGAATCTCCAATGCATTTAAAATGCAGATCACCAATGCAAAAATAATATAAGCCACCATTACTCCATAGATACCAGCTCGAAGAAATCGAACCGAAAGTGCCAATAAAATCACATGCAGCACCAAGCCGACTCCGGCATGAATCACCGGCTTATTAAATTGATTCACTCCCTGAAGAATCGCATTGGATACCGTAGAAAGGGAATATACCACTGCTGCTACAGACCCATAGCGAAGCAGATTAATATCCGTTGCCTGTACATTTTCAAACAAAAGCTTTAAAATCGGTGTCGCCAAAACACTCAGCCCCACCGCACAAGGAATGGATACAATCATAGTAAACCGAATTGCATAGCCGATTTTATTCACCACACGCCCCTCATGTCCGGCTGCCATCTCTTCACTGAAATCCGGCACAATGGAAGTAGCAAGTGCCGTTGCGATTGCCACCGGAACCATAATCAATATTTTATATTTATTGGTAAAAATTCCCCAACTAGCCGCTACCGTTTCCTTTGGAATCTTAAACGTTCCCTGCATAATCCGGCTGAATATCGCTGCATCTACAAAAGTTCCGATATTCATAATAATCGAGCTTAATACAATCGGAGCTGATATCAAAAAAAGAAGACGAATAATCTTTTTATAAGATTCCATTTCTTTTACTCGATCTCTTCGAATCTGTTTTCGAATCACTCTCTTATAAATACTGTAGACAAACAGCAGAAAAAGAAGTGCTGCCAAAGCCCCTGCACAGGTTCCAAGTGTGCCGCCAGCAGCACCATAGGCCTCTGCAAAAGACTTTGTTCCTGTCACCAGATCAAATTTTTTTCCCTCTGTAAATAAAATGGTAGCAGCTACTACACTGATAATGGCATTGACCACTGCTTCCAAAATCTGAGAAACTGCCGTAGGAACCATCGTTCCTGTTCCCTGAAAATATCCGCGAAGAATTCCCATAATAGAAAGAATAAATAAGGTAGGACCTAAAACCTTAAGTGCATAAGAACTCATCGGCTGATGGTTTAACGTTCCGGCGATAAAATCTGCCCCAAACCACAGCAGTGCTCCTGTAATTGCACCAATTACAACGGCAAGCCACATCCCTGTCTTAAATACACGATACGAACTTCGGTATCTGCCCTCTCCATTTTTCTCCGCAACCAGTTTTGACACGGCTGTCGGCAGTCCGTGATAAGATAAAAGAAGCATAACTGCATATGGTTCATAAGCATAAGAATAATATCCCATTCCTTCATCGCCAATCACATTCGTAAGCGGTATCCTGTAAACCAGCCCGATTAAGCGGACAATAATACTTGCAATCGCCAGAATACTACCCTGAACGATAAAATTTGAGCGTTTTTTCTTCTTTTTCATTCCATGCTCCAACCCTTTCTAAACGCCTATTCGATTGAGATATTTCCTGAATTTTGTATAATACATACCCAAGTTTTTCCAGGATTAATCGTAATCTCCTTACCAGACGTATCATAGTATCTTGTTACCCCAAATTCGGTATCTTTCTTCCAGGTAATATCAATTGCCTTTCCGTTGGTAATATACTTTCCATTTCCATTTCCGGTGGTATAAATATAATAATAACCGTCCCCATAATCATAATAATTCACGGTCTGCATAATAATATTTTTATAAGCAATCTGATTTCCGGTCTCTTTGTCAATCTGTTCTGCTCCATACTGATATCGATAGTACAGCCCGTCCGATTCGTTATATTCAAACCATGGCTTATTGACCGCATACCCCGGCGTTACTTTCTTAGCGGAAACTCCGTCTGGCAGTGTCACCTCCTGCTCCGCAAAGAGAAATTTCTGCTTATAATCACTTGCATAATCGGTGCGGTATCCCTTTTTCTCAATTCCGGCAAGCAGACGTTCCCCGCTGGTATAGCCATTGTGCGGTGCGACCCGGTCGGAACTCCGAAAAAAGGTCGAACCTTCTAATTCTAATCCGTTTAAATTGTCAATATTAGAACTGTTTAACAAATCCTGTGCATAGATTGCCTGTCCCCAGTGTACATAAACAGCATCGAATTCTTTTGCAAAGTAGCAATAATACAGACGGCTGCTTCGCACCGACCCGATTTTATCCAGCTCGTCAAAGTTTTCATAAATTCCCATCAGACGAGTAATTCCGCCTTCCACCGGTGCCTCATAAATAATATCTGCCGCTTCAATCGAGCTCTGCGGAATAGCCTCTTTAATATTATTTAACATCACCGCAATCGGTCTTCGATTGCCATTCTCCGGATCGACCCATTCTCCGGTCAGTTTGCTCTTTATCATTCCTTCATGACTATTTATCTCCGTACCCTGATTGTCACCAATCACCAGAGGGGCTACGGTTGTCGTTTCCTGTGTCTCTTTTGCCGTTGTCGGCTCTGTTTTATTGGTCACCTTTTCATTTGTATTTGTCCCGCAGCCAGCCAGCAATACAACTGCCGCCATACAAATTCCTGCTAATCGCTTTTTCTTCATTTTTTCTTCCTTCTGCAAGTTTTTCTTTTATCTGTTGTTTTCTATCGGACTAACCCCAGCCCCTGCAGAATTTCCTCCTGTTTTTTTTCCATTCTTTTTGCTTCGTCTTCTTCCATATGATCATATCCAAATAGATGCAGCATACTGTGTGCAACCAAAAATCCCAATTCTCTCTCTTTTGAATGTCCATATTTGGAAGCCTGCTCTAATACCTTTTCTACAGAAATCACAATATCCCCTAATAAAAGTTCTCCTGTCTCTGGATGAAATGCATCGATCTGTTCTTCTATCTCTGAAAAATCAGATGGTGCCGGATATTCCTGCATTGGAAAGGACAGTACATCTGTCGGGGCATCTATCTTCCGCTGTTCAAAGTTAATCTGCCTAATTGCTTCATTATCCGTTAAAAGAACTGTTACCTCCGCTTCATAGGGACATGCCTCATACTCCACAGCCGCTTCCACTACAGCTTCAATTAAAGGACGATACGAAATCGAAAGCGGTATCTCTGTTTCATATTCAATTGTAATTGTCACAGTACCCCGACCTCCTTTTTCATCGCCTCTTCCATCAGCTCTAACTCAATCTCTGTTATACCAGATGCCTCTAAGGCTCCCTTTTCCTTTCGAATTTTAAAAATCTTTTCTACTAATAATTCCGGGTTGGTTTCTTTTCCCTTCTTTTGATTGAATTCCATCGTACTAACAATAGTATCCGCAAGCATAACCGCCGCCGCCTCTTTTGAGGTAGGAATTTTATAATTGACATTGTGTTCTTCAATTAAGCGGATTACCCGATCCAGTACCTGATTTTCCCGACAAAGTGCCACTCCTTCTGTCACATAATCTTCTCCGCCTGTCAGCTTTCCAATATCGTGATACATTGCCCCGGCTCTTACCAGTGTACGATCGGCATCTACAGAAGCCGCCACTCCTTCTGCAATTCTTGCCACATTTAAACTATGCTGATAAAGTTCTTCGTTTGCCTTTAACCGCTGAAATAATTCACTCTCTTCATCCAGCAGTAAACTCTGTCCAGATTTTCTCTTTTTCCTCTGCTTTCCTTCTTTTGGCTTTTTTTCTTTCCGCTCCAAATGGTCGGTATGCGGCGTCTGTTCTGCTGCACGGAAAAACAAAAGCGGCATAAGAAAAGAAAATACCCCTGTTACACCGGCCAATATAGCACCGCTGATAACAGCAGCCGGCACCTCTATCTCCCGATACATATAGAAACGAAACAATATCGTTCCAACTGCCTGCAGGACAAACAAAGCCACAACTGCACCCACTCTCTTTGTGATCGACTCAGAAGAAAAAAAATCACCCAAAAAATAAATTCCCACTCCTGCGGCCAACAAATAGAGCATCAAAAGTTCTCCCGTTTCCATTGTATAAAGCACCGCTGTTATCCCATAAAAGACTGCAGCAGCAAGTCCTGCCTCCGGCATTAAAAAACTTCCGATCAGCACTGGAGCAAATGCAATCGGTTTATAAAATCCATCTGCCAAAAATCCCACTGTAATCAAAACCATCATTAAGATATGCAGCAATAAGACCGCCTTCCACTGACTGGCATAGTCTCTTAGCACTCTGCCATATATCACACCTAAAAGCAGCGTTACGATTAGACTTGTCACCCATTCCTCCTGGTATTTTTCAAAATAAAAAGAACCCGCCATAATGGTAATCAGTGAGACCGCTGCAAGTGCTATCTGTAAAAAAAGATAGGTTTTTGCCTCCCCACTTTCTGATTCTTTTCTCTCTCTTATTTGTTGTTCTTTCATCTTTTTAGTTTCTTACATCCTTTCCTTTTCCGATTCTATTTTTCTTTTCCGTTTCTTTCTTCTCATATGCTTCATATGCTTTTACAATCTTTTGTACTAATGGATGACGAACGACATCCTGACTGGTAAGACGGCAAAATCCAATATCCTCCAAATGAGCCAATACCTTTACTGCCACATCCAAACCAGACTGCTGCCCTGCCGGAAGATCCTTCTGTGACAAATCCCCCGTTATAATTACTTTAGAACCAAATCCGATTCTAGTCAAGAACATCTTCATCTGTGCCGGTGTCGTATTCTGTGCTTCGTCCAAAATAATATAGGCATTGTCCAATGTACGCCCTCTCATATAAGCAAGCGGTGCAACCTCAATCAATCCCTTCTCTGTATTGTGAAGAAAACTGTCAGGTCCCATAATCTGATATAACGCATCATACAGCGGACGCAGATAGGGATCGACTTTGCTCTGCAGATCTCCCGGAAGGAATCCCAATTTCTCCCCTGCCTCAATTGCCGGACGGGTTAAGATAATCCTTCCTATCTCATTATCCTTAAATGCCTGAATTGCCATTGCCATCGCCAAATAGGTTTTTCCCGTTCCGGCAGGTCCAAGCCCAAATACAATCGTCTTTTCCCGAATCAAATCGACATAGTGTTTCTGTCCAAGCGTCTTCGGTTTAATTGGTTTTCCCATTACAGTACGGGCAATTACATTTTCATCCAATTCCACCACTGCCTCTGCCTTATTCTCAAATGTTAAAGCCAACGCATAATCCACCTGCTGTTCTGTAATCTCCGTTCCTCTCTCTGCCAATGTCACAAGCTGATGGAGCACCTGCTTTGCCCGCTGCCCTGCAAGTTCCGTTCCAATAATCTTGATCTCTGCATCTCTCGCAATCAATGTTACATGAAGTGTCTTCTCAATTTTTTTCATATAGCGGTCATACTGACCAAAGATATTGCTTCCTTGGTCAGAAGGAAAATCCATTCGTATTTCTGTAATTGCCATCTTGTTTTTCTTCTCCCTCTATTCAATTTTTTGAAAGGACTCTTCGGTTCCTTCAAAAGAATGTTCTTCACGGTATTCCGTACTGTTTTGCCCTATCCTCGCTCCAATCTTCTGCTGCACCACAACCGTACCGGAAGCAACCGCCTCATTCTTTTCTATTGCTATTTTAACATCATTTTTTATAATTTGAAGTCCTTTTTCAATAAAATTTTGAAAATTTTGATTTTTTCTTTCTAATAGGATCTGTTCTGCCTCTTCTTTACTATATTCTCCTTGATAAACCGCATATTCTTTATAGTACCATTTCTCTAGAGAAATGGGAAGATAAAAATTTGCACCAAGCCGAATTTCTGATAAATCTGAAACACAGTCAAAGGCTTCATATTGTACTGGCAAAACCCAGAGAAACAGCCGTTTATTCCCAAATGTCACCGCATATCCATTCGTTTCATTCCCAGTATACTGCTTATATTCATATAAGTATGCCTGTCTGTCCTGATAAGAATACAGCACTTCTCCTAAAATATCCGCATCTGCCTGCACATATTCTCTTCTCATCTCCGAACCAAAATCGTCAAAAATTACCACTTCAGAGGATACCAAAATATCTCCTTTTTTTACTTCATCTCCTTTTTTTACCAGCGGTGTACCGCTTCTGGTAATAATCGAAGTAATCACTGCATCATGATCGGCAATCAAATCGGCAGCAGCCGGATTCTCCTCATAGTAAAATTCAATATCTGTATTTTCTTGAATTCGAATAAAAAGCCTGCTTCCGGCTATCGAAGCAGATACCCATGTAATATCCTCATACTGATTTCGAAGCAGCCTCTCAATCTCAGGACAGGATACTTTACTTTTTTTCATGCCGCTTACAACACCGCATGTCTTTAGATAATCCATTAAAATATCATTCGAATAAATCCGATTTCCTTCCATATGTATCTCCCAAATATGACAGGAACTATAATATAAAATGAAAAAAAAGAAAAGAAATCCAATCACATATCCCTTTCGTTTCCGGCAATTTCTTAAAAAAAAAGGAAATCCGCAACGATTCCTAATCGACAGTTTTGTACTTGTCTTTCTTACAACAGAAAGTAATTTTTTAAAATCACGAATTAAAATAAACCCCTCATATTCCTCTCCTACAGAATGAATTTCCCATATCCTAATATTCTTAGAAGCACAGATATTAAAGAACCGTTCCGGGCAGCCGCTTTTTATCCGAATTTGTAAATAGCCTTTCCAATAAGCAAACCGATTTGATTCCACTCTCTTTCTCCCCTTTATCCGCAACAGCAAATTTCTATATCCAATCTCCCCCTGCTTCCCCGCCTTGCTATATTATGTAACCCACGTAACTTTAACGTAATCCACTTAATAAACTTAATAATTCAGAAATTAATAAAATTAATAATAAGAAATTCCCGTTATGATTCCCTTAATTCTCATCTCTTCACAAGTATACTGTACAATCGTCAGCTGCCTCCCCGTTATCTTTAACTTACAATTTTTAGCCTGCAGTTTTATCTGGGTATCGTCAAATTCTATAATACTGCGGTAATTACAGATATGGGCTTCTCGATAGCCTTTCATTGAAATCAGGACATCCCCGTAAACAATATCTCCCGGCATCTCAAGGGTGTCTGTCAGATATTCTGCCAGGACAGTAGAAAGTTTTTTCATCTGCTCATTCCTT
>CAJUEI010000146.1 GCA_910585255.1 uncultured Lachnospiraceae bacterium | reverse complement strand
TTTTTGCCATTCGAGAATGGCAAAAAATCCTAATGGATCGACAGAAGCATAAGACGTTCTAACTTTCCTCCGAAGTCACAGCGGAAAGGAATCTCTTTCCCACTCTGTCTGTTTTTTCCTGGCGATAGATTGAAAATTGATTTAAGTATTTTATAGAGGGAAAGGGAGCTTTTTGTTTATAAATTAATTAAAAAAGGTGCTGTAGATTGTGAAATAATGTAGTCAAAATAAGTTGTTGGATATATTAAAATTTATAAGTTTTAGGGTTTTTGTTTTTCGGAGAACGAAATAGGGTGTTTTTGACTTGTTTTGGTATTTTTTGAGAAAATTTTTGATATTTTAGTGGGAATAAGAAGACGCATTATAAAAATATAATTTTAATTTTTATAAAAACTATTGTATTTATTGTAAGAATAATACATAATAAGAGAGATTGTATTTAAGTTTTGTATGGAAAGGGAATGGTTTTGTTGGAAGTGATGGGATTGTATCAAGGGTGTTTTAGCAAAGGACTGGAAGAGAAGATATCGAACAAAGGAGAACTTTAAAATGAAAAGCATTTTTAAGCAAATGCTGTTGCCAATGATGGCAGTTGTTACTTTACTTGCTGCAGTACTGGTGACAATGATAGTAATATTTTTTACTTCTTTTTATGAAAAGGAGATGCAGAGCAGGAATAAGGAACGTGCGGAATTATTGTCGGAAAGTATTCGGATATTTGTAGATGGTGCTTATAATGTAGCAGAGGAATTAGCGGTAAATCCAAGTATTTTATCTATGCAGACAGAACAGCAGACACCGATTCTTGAGAATTGTGTTGCTAGAAATCCCTATTTTGAATTGTTGTATGTGCAGGGGGCGGATGGTATGCAGACAGGACGTTCTGTTGGAGAATTAGCAGATCGTTCTTTACGGTGGTGGTTTCTTCAGACAATGGAATCTAAAAAGCCATTTGTTTCAAAATCTTATTATTCAGTTAGTACAGGGATGCCATGTGCTTCTATTTTTTTTCCAATGTATAAAGAAGACACGATTATTGGTATTTTTGCGGCAGATTTAAAGTTAGATTATCTGCAGGATATGATGAAGGAATATTCCAATACACAGTATAAAGAGGTTTCTTTTGTAATAGACGGAGAGGGGATTGTTGTTGCACATCCAGATAGTGTGCAGATTGAAGAACAGTATAATTATAAAACTTTAATGAAGACGATATCGAAAAAGGATGCAAATGGGCAGGTATTAAAGGATGCCAATGGAGATATTGTAACGGAAGAGCAAAGCTTTGAACTTTCACAGGAGTTTCAGGATGTCATTCAGTCTGTAATGGCAGGAGGGGATGGAGTTGGGGAGATTTCAAATCAGAAGAAAGAATATTATATTAGTTATGCTCCGATTTCTTTAAAGGGGGAGTCGGATTCTTGGTCTGTTATTACGATGCAGGAAAAATCTTCTGCTACTGCATTGGTAAATAGAATGGTGCTGTTGTTGATTAGTATTGTATTGTTATTTATTACAGCTGCGGCAGCAGTGATTACGATATTGGCAAAAAGGCTGACAGAACCGATTATACGATTAAATCATTTGGCAGGAAGTGTTGCTGAGGGTGATTTTTCTATACGGGCAGATGAAAACAGCCGCAATGAGTTAGGGATGCTTTCGAAGAGTTTTAATAGTATGATTGCAAAGATATCGGGAGTATTAAACAGGCTGACGGCTTTTTCAGCCGAGGTAGTACAAAGTTCGGGTCATTTAGATGATATTGAGAGAAATATCGGGATTATTAATGAATCGGTGCATCAGATTTCAAAAGGGACAGAAGAACAACGGCAGGATGCGGAGCAGGTTCTCCTGCGGACAAGTGAAATGATTGAAGAATTTGAACAATTGATGGAGCAGAGCAGAAAAGTAATGGCAGATTCCGAATATGCGATAGAGGCGGGGGCTAATGGAATTAAAAATATAGAAGAACTGAGCAGATGTAATACGATTACAATAGAGAAGATGGAAAGTACGTATGAGATGGTAATGCATTTAGAGGAGCAGTCAAAGCAGGTTTCAGAAATTATAGATACGATGAATCAGATTTCTTCTAAGATAAAATTGCTGTCATTTAATGCAGGAATAGAAGCAGCCCGATCAGGAGAACAGGGAAAAGGATTTATGGTAGTGGCAAAATCGATTGGAAGTCTTGCATCGGATTCAGCAGAAGCGACATTAAATATTGAACAGATTATTCGGATGTTCTGTACAGAGATTGAAAATATGGTAAAAGATATGGTACAGATGAAAGAGGATATTGGAAACCAGTCCGATGCGGTAACAGAGGCAGGACAGATTTTTTCTGAATTTAAAGAGATGAATGGAAGAATTGCAGAATCTGTACAGGAGATGGAAGTTATGGTACAGAATATGCATAAAATCAATCAATTTATTGCAGAAGCAGTCGAAAGAATTCGGGATGTGTCCCAAAATACGGCACAGCTTACCGAGAAATCCTCTGTCTCTTTGCAGGAACAGTATGACGGAATTCGTGTCGTAGCGGAACGGGTAAAAAATTTGTCGGAGGTATCTTCTGATACAGAACAATAAACCATATTAGAATTGTTTGTAGGTTCGTGCTGTTTTTTTTGAATAAAAAATAAGTCTTTACATTTTAAGAAGGTTGTGTTATGATAAAAAAACGAAAGACAAAGAAGCGGAATAGTACACATTGTTCTGAATACAGAGAGCTGTCGGCTGGTGTGAGACAGCAGAGGAAGGATGGGGAACTCGCCGTGGAGTTGCTGTTTGAAACTGATTTTTAGAATGAAAAATTGTGGAGTAGATACAGTCGGAATCCCACCGTTAGAGGGGAAAGGTATAAGGAATCGTTTCCCGTACCAGTAAGAGCATGAGAAATCATGAAATAGAGTGGTACCGCGTAAGTATGTCTTGCGTCTCTAGTATAGTTTGTTCTATCTGAGATGCAGGACTTTTTTATTTAACCTATCAAGGAAGTAGCAGCAGATTCCGAATTTCCTTTGATTAGAGTATAATAAGTGAAAAAGACAAGCAGAATGGAGGAAAACATGAAAGGATTTGAAAAGTATCAGAAAACATATTTTATGCCGCCGGTGGATTGCTATGACTGGGTAAAAAAGGATGCCATTGACCGTGCACCGCTTTGGTGCAGTGTAGATTTAAGAGACGGTAATCAGGCACTGGTAGAGCCGATGAGTTTAGATGAAAAATTGGAATTTTATCAGATGTTGTTGGAGATTGGATTTAAACATATTGAAGTGGGATTTCCGGCAGCTTCTGATACAGAATATCGTTTTTTGCGTACTTTAATTGAACGGAATATGATTCCGAAAGACGTTACAGTACAGGTATTGACACAGGCAAGAGATCATATTATTAAAAAGACATTTGAAGCAGTGGACGGGGCACCTAATGCAGTGGTACATGTATATAATTCTACTTCCGTTGCACAGAGAGAACAAGTATTTCGGAAGTCGAAAGAAGAGGTAAAGAAGATTGCCGTAAATGGAGCACAGATGGTTTATGATCTGGCAAGAGATGTGAAAGGGAATATTTCTTTTGAGTATAGCCCTGAAAGTTTTCAGGGAACAGAGATGGATTATGCATTAGAGGTATGCAATGCAGTATTGGATGTCTGGAAGCCGACACCAGATAGGAAGTCTATTATTAACCTTCCGACAACAGTAGAAAATGCGATTCCGCATGTATTTGCAAGTCAAGTAGAATACATCAGTAAAAATTTAAAATACCGTGAAAATGTATTATTGTCGCTTCATCCGCATAATGATCGGGGAAGCGGGATTTGTGATGCTGAACTTGGACTGCTGGCGGGTGCCGATCGAATAGAGGGTACCTTATTTGGAAATGGAGAGCGTACTGGAAATGTGGATATTATTACACTTGCTATGAATTTACATTCTCATGGAGTAGAAAATCAACTGAATTTTTCCAATATGAAAAAGATAGTCAAGACTTATGAGAAACTGACCGGGATGCAGGTATCACCACGGCAGCCATATGCAGGGGATTTAGTATTTACGGCATTTTCTGGTTCTCATCAGGATGCGATAGCAAAGGGAATGTCATTCCGGGAAGAGAAGAAACGAACGATCTGGGATGTCCCTTATCTTCCGATTGATCCAAAGGATGTGGGAAGAACCTATGATTCTGATGTAATTCGAATTAACAGTCAGTCCGGTAAGGGTGGAGTCAGCTATGTATTAAAGAGAAATTATGGACTTTCTATTCCATATCGGATGCGGGAGGAATTAGGCTATCTGGTAAAAGATGTTTCCGATAAAAGAGATCAGGAATTAAGTGCAGAATTAATTTATGAAATTTTTAAGAAAAACTATCGGGATGTAGAAAAGAAATTTGATATACCGGAATGTCATTTTCAGCAGAGAGACGGAATTGATGCCGTTGTAACGATAGAACAGGACGGAAAGCGGACAGAAGCAGTAGGACATGGAAACGGTCGCTTGGATGCAGTAAGCAATGCATTAAAGGCACATTTTAAAATAGAGTATGAATTAACCGATTATGAACAACATGCCGTATCAAGAACCACCTCTTCAAAGGCAATGTCTTATGTCAGCATTATGGTGGATGAGCAGATAATTTGGGGAGCCGGATTGGATGAGGATATTATTAAATCTTCTATTTATGCATTAATGGCAGCAATTAACCGCTCTGGTTTACTGTAATGAAAAGAAAATAGAATAAAAAAGAACCGCCGCAAAACACGTTATTTTGCGGCAGTTTTTTATGATAAGCTTACCTTTGCCGAATTTTTAAGCATAACCGTCATACGTCTTCTGCAATAGAAAAAGGCAGGTATCAAAAAGAAGTCTGCAAACAACCATGCTGCTGCATTGGCAAGGCAGGCACCCTGAAATCCCCATATTGGCACAAACAGCCAAGCTACTAATGTTCGTGCAACCATTTCAAATAGTCCAGATAAAATCGCAAAACGGCTAAATCCCATACCCTGAATTAAAAAGCGAATAATATTTACCAAAGCTAGAGAAATATAAAAACCACTGTTCAGCAGCAGATACAGGTGGACATTATTTAAAATTTCCATTTGATCTGGTTCAATAAATAGTACGGCAAGATTTTTTCCAAAGAAAAGCAGAAAAACAAATGCCAGTACTGCATAACTAAACCCAAGGAGAATACAGGAACGGAGACCGGCTCCTAATCGATCCAGCTTCTTGGCTCCTACATTTTGTCCGCCGTAAGTTGCCATAGTAGAACCCATTGCATCAAATGGACAGCAGAAAAAGGCACCGATTTTGCTTCCGGCTGTAACGGCAGCAACAGCAAGAGATCCCAATGTATTTACTGCACTTTGTAAAATAACACTTCCTATAGCAGTAATGGAATATTGAAGTCCCATAGGAACGCCCATATTAAGCAGATTTTTTATATACTGAGGATTAAATTTCCAGTCCTCTTTTGTCAGCTTAAGAATTGCAAATTTTTTCTTCATATAAAAGAAACACAGAACACCCGATACACCCTGTGAAATAACAGTAGCAATAGCCGCTCCTGCTACTCCCATATGAAGCTCAATAATACAAAACAGATCTAATACAATATTTAATACAGAAGATAGGGTTAAAAACAAAACCGGAGTTTTGCTGTCACCTAGAGAACGAATAATACCTGACAGCATATTGTATAGATAAGTAACAGGAATTCCTATAAATATAATGACAATATATCGATAGGCACCTTCTAAAATATCGGCTGGCGTTTTCATCCATATTAGGATATTTCGGCATAGAATGGTAACAACAAGTGTCATAATAACAGCGAAAATACCAGAAAGCCATACCCCATTGGCGACATATTTTCTTAGAGAAGCTTCATCTTTTGCACCGAAACACTGTGCAACCGGGATAGCAAAGCCATTGCAGACTCCCATACAGAACCCAATAATTAAGAAATTAATCGAGCCTGTAGCTCCTACAGAAGCAAGGGCATTTACTCCTAAAAAGCGTCCTACAATAATAGTATCTACTAAACTGTAAAATTGCTGAAACAGATAACCAAAAAGCAGCGGGAGTGCAAATTGGATAATAAGCTTCATAGGGGAACCTTCGGTCATATCCCTTGCTGTGCTTTGTTTATTTACAGACGAAGCAGGAAGGTTGTTTGATAGAAATTTTTTCTTTTTGAATGGCTGTATGATTGGATGAGCAGCCGGTTTTAAGGTATATTGTTTCATTGATTATTTAAACCTCCGTTTTGAATCATTTTTATTGATATTGTTTTCGAACATAGTCTACAGATACAGGTTAGAAAAGTCAATGTACTTATTCGTACTTTTCATGTAGATTCTTAATGTAAAATTTTTCCATATAAGGGAGGGGGATAGATACTGATTGATTTTTGTAAGGGGAGTATGAGGGAATGGGGCAGGAGTAGAAAATAGGGGATAGATATTGAAATTTTGATATAATATATTTATAATAAAATACATAGTTTGGCAGAAAAGTGGAATTAGATGGGTAAGATAGCTTATTTTGGTGTTGGAGGGAGGACGCCAGATTTTGGAAACCATACCTCTATGCTGTTCCGCTCTCCGGGAAGTAAGAAAGTCTAAGGCTTCTGGATATAGGTGCATCCAGCCGGACGGATCGGGGTGCAATTCGCCCGTGCAGCGGGCTAAACACACCCCTTTTTTGCCATCAGAAGATGGCAAAAATCCTAGTGGATCGACAGAAGCCTAAGACTTTCTAACTTCCCTCCGAAGTCACTGCATAGAGGTATGGTTTCCAAAATCTGGCTGTTTATTCCCGTCGGTAGATATAGTTTGTATTTTTCACCGATTAGGAATGGAAAGCTTTCATGTAAGAGATTTTGAATAAATTTAAAGTGAAAAGATGGTAATATCTAGAGAAGGTCAAAAGATAGAAAAAATATAGAAAAGGCAGGAAAAAGAATTATAGAAAGGGAAAACAAATAAATTACAGAAAAAGAGAGCAGATGAATTACAGAAAAGGAGATCAGACGAATATAGATGATAAAATAAATAGAAATAATAAAACAGGGACATTTAGAATATTTTAGTATTCCCTTTTCGAAATTGTGTACCCAGTGGGAAATAACTTGTATATTGTAAACGGCAGATAAAGATTTTATAATCAAATATATAAATCGTTAAGGAGGTATATTTTATGCTAAAAGCAATCATTTTCGATTTCGATTATACATTGGGAGATTCTACAAATGGTATTGCATTAAGTATAAATTATGCTTTAGAAAAATTAGGATATGCAACTCCAAATATTGTTGACGTAAAAAAGACAATAGGATTATCTTTAACAGAGACATACTTTACATTAACATCAAATGATAATTTATATGAGGCAGAGCAATTTGCAGAATTGTTTAAGGAAAAAGCAGATAGCGTTATGGTTGCCAATACCAAACTTTATACTGGAGTAAAGAGCATTTTGCAAAAGCTGAAAGCTAAGGGATACATGATAGCTATTGTCACAACAAAATTTCATTATAGAATTGAGCAAATATTAAATAAGTTTAATGCAAATGAGTTGGTTGATATTATTGTTGGGGCTGATGATGTAAAAACAGAGAAACCTAATCCTGAAGGATTACTTTCGGTTATTGAGGATTTAGGAGCAGCGAATGAAGAGATACTTTATGTAGGAGATAGTTTGGTTGACGCCAAGACGGCTGAAAACGCAAATGTTAAATTCGTTGCTGTACTAACCGGAACAACTACAAGAGATGATTTTAAAGACTATAATAGTATGTATATAGGCAAAAATATTTCAGATGTCTATAAATATGTTTTGACGTTGGAGTAGAAATTACAGGGTATAGAACTACTTGATTGTTGGCAATTATGTGATTTATGTAAAAATATACTCTATATTTCAATATTTATGCATTTGGAACACTTTCCTGAAAAGGGAGTTTTAGTATATCATATAAAGCGAAAAAATTTTAGATTTAGAAAAAAGTATAGTTATAAATCAAAAATAAGTATATTGTGGAAGAAACAGCTAGAGTGAGGAAGCAGCATTGCAACGCAGTGACTTCGGAAGAAAGTTAGAAGGTCTTAGACTTCTGTCGATTCACTAGGATTTTTGCCATCTTCTGATGGCAAAAAAGGGGTGTGTTTAGCCCGCTGCACGGGCGAATTGCACCCCGGTCCGTCCGGCTGGATGTACTTAGATTCAGAAGTCTTAGAGCTTCTTCTTTCTGGAGAGCGGAACAGCGTTGCAATGCTGCTTCCTCACTCTGGCGTCCTCCCTGATACCCCCTTCGCTCTCAATTCTTTATTCTGGTATATTTCTTCCTCTTTTTATTCTGCTATCTTGCTTTCTTTTTTAACAATATTATAAAACAAATAATAGAATAGGAGATGATACATATGAATTATAAACAATTAGAACGTGATGCAAAATTAGGGGATTATCATGCACAGCAGGTACTGGAAGAAAGGCAAAGACAGTTAGAGAAACTGCCGATACGGGATGCTCTAGGTTATTCTCTTACCTGGTGTCCGTCTGCCATTCCAGAGAAGTTATTGACAGATATTGATTTAATGTATCAAAATATATCGATTACTTCGATTGATACAGATATTTCTATCGAAAAGGAATCTTTCCACAGCTGCCGGATTGAAGGGGCAGATACTACGATTGATGAATTATTTGATATATTTCGGGCAAAACGAACGGAAACAAAGGGAGAGAGGATGATTTTAAATACCTATCGTGCCGTAAAATATCTGAATCTTTCCCGTAAAAGAGATGTAGATACATTAGTGCAGTTATGGCAGATTGTAACAGATGGTGTATGCGATAATGCAGGTTTATCGGGAGAAAAATTTCGAAAAGGAGTCGTGGTAGTGGGAACGCATCAGGCACCGGAACCGGAGCTTTTAGACTATTGTATGCAGCAGTTTTTTAGTTTTTATCATGGGGAAAATATAGCTTCTCCCTACATAAAAGTTGCAATTTTACACTTTTATTTTGTCTATATGCACCCGTTTTGTGACGGAAACGGAAGAATCGGCAGACTGATTACTTCTGATTTTTTGATTCGTTCTGGATTGGAGAATTTTAGTGCTATTACATTAAGTAAGACTATTAATGAGACAGCACAGGACTACTATCAGGCTTTGGAAAACAGTGAAAATATGTTTTGTGATATTACACCATTTATTCAATATATGTTAAAGACGGTGTATGACAATCTCTATGAGGTGTTAAAAAATCAGAACCGATATGTGGTGACTTATTTAGATTGGGGGAGGATGATGGAGTGAATTATAAATGGAAAAAATGGAGAAAGATTTTATGGCGGATATATGTATTGCTTGGTGCGGGATATCTGGCTGTTTTAGCGGGGACACTGATATATACCGGAACATTAGATTCAGTGGATAATATTGTAAGTGATGCAATTTATCAGTGGATTAGCCGGAATCACAATGAAAATATGATAAAAATAGTGATGATTGATTCGGAGACGGTAGAGAAGCTGGGCAGGTATGAGGATTGGTCGAGAAGCAAAACAGCAGAATTTATTGAAATTTTAAATTGTGTGCCCAAGGATGCACCTAATGTAATTGGGCTGGATCTGCTCTATGCGGAGGAGAAAGATAAAAAGGGAGATGCCATGCTGGAAGAGGTGTGTAAAAAATA
>CAJUEI010000145.1 GCA_910585255.1 uncultured Lachnospiraceae bacterium | reverse complement strand
GGTTTAATTTTACTTGTTACAGCTTGCGGTGGAGTACTTCGTTATGTACTGCAGTATTCCGGCTTGGGAGATGTAATAGGAAATGCTGTTTCTTCTATGTCACTTCCAATTGTTGTTTTAGCTTTTATTGTTGCCGCATTGGTGCGGATTTGTGTGGGATCCGCTACCGTTGCTATGACAATGGCAGCAGGTATTATCGCAGCGATTCCTGGTATTTCCGAGTTATCTCCGTTATATTTAGCTTGTACAACAGCAGCAGTAGCAGGCGGAGCAACGGTTTGTTCTCATTTTAATGATTCTGGATTCTGGCTGGTAAAATCTTTAGTAGGAATGGATGAGAAAACAACGTTGAAAACTTGGACGATTATGGAAACTTTAGTAGGTGGAACCGGTTTTATTGTAGCATTGATTATTTCTTTTTTTGCATAGAATGTTAATCTTTGTATTCTATTGATGTGTAAGGGAAAAGAATCGTGATACAATAGAGTGTATTATAAAAGATAAAAATAAAGGAATAAAAGTAATATGATAAAATGAAGCAATTAAAAAATTATATTTAGATTAGAAAGGATGGAGTAAAAAATGAGTTGTTTGAGAAGTCAAGAAATGCGAAAATTGGCACCGGAATTAGATCCACTGCGGATTGGAACAGGATGGAAACCAGAAGATTTATCAAAACCGCAGATTATTATTGAAAGCACCTCTGGAGACAGTCACCCGGGAAGCGGACATCTGCATATTTTAGTGGAAGAAGTTCGGAAAGGTGTAGCAGAAGCCGGCGGATATGGGGCACGTTACTATTGTACCGATATTTGTGACGGAGAAAGCCAGGGAACAGACGGCATTAATTTTAGCCTTGCCAGTCGGGAAATGATTGCAAATATGATTGAAATTCATGCAAATGCTACGCCGTTTGACGCTGGAGTTTATCTTTCAAGCTGTGATAAAGGACTGCCTGGAAATCTAATGGGACTGCTTCGTGTCGATATTCCTTCTATCGTTGTTCCAGGCGGAACAATGAATGCAGGACCAGATATGCTGACTTTAGAGCAGTTAGGAATGTATAGTGCCAAATATCAAAGAGGCGAGATTGACGAAGAAAAATTAAATTGGGCAAAAAACCATGCCTGTCCAAGCTGTGGTGCTTGCTCTTTTATCGGAACGGCTTCTACTATGCAGATTATGGCGGAAGCACTTGGCTTGGCATTGCCAGGAAGTGCATTAATGCCTGCAACCAGTCCCGATCTATTAGTGTTTGCAAGGGAAGCAGGAAAACTTTCAGTTCAATTAGCAAAAATGGAACATATGCGTCCAAGTGAGATTGTAACAATGGAAAGTTTTGAAAATGCAATTTTGGTTCATGCTGCTATATCAGGAAGTACAAATTGCCTGCTGCATATTCCGGCAATTGCACATGAATTAGGAATAGAAATTACCGGTGATACTTTTGATCGACTGCATCGAAATGCACGTTATCTTTTGGATGTACGTCCTGCCGGAAGATGGCCAGCAGAGTGTTTCTATTATGCTGGTGGTGTGCCTGCAATTATGGAGGAAATTAAAGAACATCTGCATTTGGATGTAATGACCGTAACCGGAAAGACTTTGGGAGAAAATCTAGAGGAATTAAAGCATAACGGATTCTATGAGCGGTGTGAAAAATGGCTTCAGGAATTCAATAAACGGTATGGCTGTGCTTTAACCAAAGAAGATATTATTCGTCCTTATGATCAGGCAATTGGAACAGATGGAAGTATTGCAATCCTTCGGGGAAATTTAGCACCGGAGGGAGCTGTTATCAAGCATACAGCTTGTCCGAAGGAAATGTTCCGTGCGGTGCTGCGTGCAAGACCTTTTGACAGTGAAGAAGAGTGTTTAGATGCGGTGCTAAAGCATAAAGTAGAAAAAGGAGATGCCGTTTTTATTCGGTATGAAGGACCGAAAGGAAGCGGGATGCCGGAAATGTTCTATACTTCTGAGGCAATCAGCAGTGATAAAGAGTTAGGACGCAGTATTGCTTTAATTACAGACGGACGGTTTTCGGGTGCATCGACTGGACCGGTAATTGGACATTGCAGTCCAGAGGCAGCAGATGGCGGACCGATTGCTTTAGTAGAAGAGGGCGATTTAATTGAGATTGATATAGCTGAACGGAAGTTAAATATTATTGGAGTGAATGGAACGGAAAAGACGTTAGAAGAAATGGAAGAAATTTTAGCGGAGCGAAAGAAAAATTGGAAGCCTCGGAAGACACGTTATCAAAAAGGAGTGTTACGGTTATTTAGTGAACATGCGGTAAGTCCTATGCGGGGTGCCTATTTAGATTATCATTCAGAAAAATAAAATAAAAGACCGGGAGTCTGCTCTGCAGATATCCTGGTCTTTTATTCTATTTTTCTGAAATTTATCAGGATAACAGGTATTTATGCCGAGAATCAGTCTGAAAGAGGCGGATGCTTTTTATGTGGATTCGGTCTGTTTTAGGCAGCGGTTTATGGATAAATTTATAGATAAAGGTGTTTGCTAGGAAAATATGATTATTTTATAACTTAATATATAAACATTGATAATATATGATATTGATGATATGATGAATGGTAATAAAATTATTTTTAAATTCAACTCTTCGCAAAACATATATTTTACGCATAGTTGTTTAGGAAACATTCACATATTTATCTTATATTTTTATGCATAATATACAACTACTCTTCTATCTTTATATAACCTATTATTTAGGAGGAAATTAATATGAATTATAAATATCATGAAGAAGAATCAAAACGAAATATTTTAAAACTAAGACAAAAACTAAAAAATTTACCTTCTTACTGCAAAGATTTTATTTTAAATTTAGAAACAACTACAACAGCCCGAACCCGATTAGGATACATTCAAGATATGCAGATCTTTTTTCATTTTTTATTGGAAATGAATCCTACATTTGAAAATAAAACGATTCTTCATATTACACTACATGATTTAGAACAATTAACCGTTTCCGATATAGACGAATATATGTCCTGGCTGGATCTCTATTACAACGGAGAAAAGGAAAACCAAAACCATAATCCTGGAAAATATAGGAAACTCTCCTCTCTCCGAACATTCTACAACTACTTTTGCAAAGTACAGCGAATTCAAAATAATCCTGCTGCCTTAGCAAAAACACCAAAATTACCAGAACATGATATTGTTATCTTAGAACCAAATGAGGTAGCAGAAATTATTGATTATGCGGAATCCGGCGAAAAACTAACCAATGCTCAAAAACGTTATGCCTCTATTACAAAACTTCGAGATGTAGCTATTTTAGTTCTACTATTGGGAACCGGTATCCGTGTATCCGAATGTGTTGGACTAGATTTAGGACATTTTGATTTTAAAAATAATACCTTTAATGTAATTCGAAAAGGCGGAAAAGAAAATCATATTTATTTTGGTGAAGAAGTACGAAATGCACTTTTAGACTATCTAGAAGAGGGACGTCCTCTTCTTCATCCCTCTCCAGAAGAAGAGGCACTTTTTCTCTCTATTCAGCACAAACGAATTTCTGTACGTGCTGTACAAAATTTAGTAAAAAAATATGGAGATATGCTAAATACAAATAAATCCATTTCTCCGCATAAACTCCGTCATACTTTTGGAACCAATATTTATCAGGAAACCGGCGGAGATATTTATGCGGCAGCGGAACTATTAGGACACTCTTCTATCGAAACAACCAGAAAACACTACGCGAAATTTTCAAATGAAAGACGAAAACAACTATCTAATATTATTAAATTAAGAAATGACTAATATAAAAAAGTCAAATCGGATATTTGCAATCCGCTTCGCTGCTTGCTCATAATCTCATTAAGAAAATAACTTCTATCCCATATAAAAATATTTAAAATTTTTGAATGGATTCTTTCCTGACAATCGTATTAAGGGTGAAGTCAGAAACAACTACCAAATATAATGGAGGAATATCATGAGAAAAATATTTTTAAGTGGTTTAGGAATGGTTGTTGCTCTCTCTATGTGTACAACAACCGCATTTGCAGCAGGTTCTGGTATTAGACGTAATTTTATAGATACGGACGGTGATGGTATCTGTGATAACATCAACAGCGTATGTATTTATGCAGATGAGAACGGGATATGTGAAGTCTGCGGTATAACTGGAATTGGCTGCGGCAGAAACTTCGTAGATGCAGATGGAGATGGCATCTGTGATAATTACCTGATTGGTCAAAACCTGAGATGCGGATACGGACGCAATTCCCAGTATGGACGTGGAAATGGTTTCCAGGGTGGACGCAACAGATAATAAGGAACCATTATGCGGAGCGAACAAGAAACGATCAGAGCCATTGAACAGTATTCCGATACCGTTCGGCGGATCTGTATGGTACATTTAAAGAATGACGCTGATACCGAGGACATATTTCAAACCGTGTTTTTGAAGTATGTCCTTAGCTCCATTTCTTTTGAAAATAGCGAACATGAAAAAGCATGGTTTATTCGAGTGACGATTAATGCATGCAAAGATTTATTAAAAAGTTTTTTCCGAAGCCATACTGTTTCACTAAATGATGTGATAGAACCGTCAACCGAACTGTCTCTGGATTACAGAGATGTTTGGGAAGCTATATTTTCACTTCCTCAGAAATATCGGGATGTAGTCTATTTACATTATTTTGAAGATTATACTGCTCCCCAGATTAGCCACATTTTAAACAAAAATGTAAATACCATTTATACGCTCCTAACTCGTTCCAAACAGATGTTAAGAGAAAAGCTGGGAGGTGATTATGACTATGAATAATATGTTTAAGAAACTCTTTACCCCGATAAAGGCAGAAGAAAAATTAAAAAATCAAACCAAAGCATATCTCATCCAAAAGACACAGAATTATACAAAAATTAAACATCGTAACTACTCTTTTTCTGCCGCAGTATGTGCATGTTTTCTCTTTATACTGTTTGGAGGACACCAACTTTATTTTACCCCCACAGCAAAAATCAGTATTGATATAAATCCTTCTCTCGAAATGAGTATTAATCGATTTGACCAAGTAATTTTTATAAATGATTTCAACGAAGACGGGCAAAAACTTTCCAATGAACTAGATATAAAATATAAAAACTATACAACTGCCATTCAGCAGATATTAAATAATCATACCATAGCAGCACTGTTATCCCATAACGAAGTTATGATTATTACCGTAACCGGGTCGAATGGATCACAATCTGCCAAAATTCTTTCAGGCGTTGAAAAATGGACAACCGAACAGTGCAATACTTATTGCTATTTTATATCACCAGAAGAAGCTGCATCAGCCCAAGAAATAGGACTTTCCTGTGGAAAATATAAAGCCTTTTTAGAATTGCAGCTTCTAGATCCACATATTACTTCTGAAACAGTACAAGGAATGACAATGAGAGAAATTCGTGATTTAATTGACAGCCTTTCAGCTAATCAAGACTATCCTTCATCAGATCAATATGATAATCAAGGAAATGGACATCATAGATATAGATATGGCGGCGGACATAAACAAAAAGAAACCCAATAATCCTATATCAAAAAATAATAAACCCTAAACCAGACAATTCTACTAACGGTCAAGACAAACGGTGCGTTCCGCACCGCTGTTGACCACTCTATAAAAAATAAACTATGTCCCAATTTTAAAGCAATTTCATCTCTTACTCTTCTCCTTCGTAATGATAAACCGAACCTCGCTTTTGTCCTATTACATAGCTATAGCTACTCTTTATTTCAGAAATTTCAGAAGACTCCATATCAAAATCAGAAAATTCATCAAATAATCGATACCTTATCCCTCGTTCTCTGCCTCCGACATAACGATAAGAAGCCGCTGCCTCCTCAGAATATCCTATATCCGCAATACCATTTGCAATAAGAAAAGCATCTCGCTCCGTCTCATCTTCAATTTGCTCTGCCTGTGCATAAAGTTCATTACGGCTAATACTCCGCTGCCGTCCCTGCAGATAATGATAAGTCTCTTCTGAAACCTCTGTCTCAACTGCAACCACAGGCATTGCTGCCTGCACTAAAATAATAGCTGCCGCACTTGCCATTCCAAGAATCCATTTTGTTTTCTTCATAAAACTTCACCTACCTTTTTTATTTGCTGATTCTTTATCAACACCTATACTATAAAACAGAAATGTGAAAGACAGATGAGTATTATCAAAAAAACTTGTGGATTTTTTTTCAATAAAAAAATCGCAGCAAACAAATATCCTATATTTATCGCCACGACTTTTTCATTTTCACTTTTTCACTTTTCCAAAATAACAGCTAACTAAAATAGTACCAGCAAAACCATTACTAAAATTTTCCTTCTAAACCACAGCATCCTCTTTCGTATAACTTTCAAGAGAATTCTCTTTTACCTGTATACATATAAAACTAATTTCTGAATCCTCTGCTGCAAAAAATTGCCGTTTTCCTACTGGAGAAATACGAAGCCAATCTCCAGCCGCCAATTCCACATCTTCCCCATCAATAACCACTTTTCCTTTTCCTGAAAGCACAGCATAAATTTCTTCATTATTTTTATGCGAATGAACAAATGGTACACTTGCCCCTGCCGGCAGATGATTTATACTGATTTCTGCCCCTGTTAAAGAAAGTTTGTCATGAAGTTCAATTCTTGCATCTTGCACCACATGAACTTTATCAAAATTTGCCATAATCATTTCCTCCTATTCTTAGTTGTAACTGAACTTGATACATCAATCATATCACTTCTTAGTTGTACTGTCAATGGTTACAACAAAATTTTTCAAATGAAAAACACGACCTTATTGGAGATAATTCCGCTTTATGTTCTCCAACAATCTTTTCCATCCAAATCATATTATACCAACGATTAAATTTATACCCACATTTATGAAACTCTCCAACTTTCACAAAACCAAGATGTGCATGAAAATCAGCACTGTTAGTCGTCAGATATTCATCTTCATTTTCAGGATAACCAATACAAGCATATAAATTAAGAATCCCCATATCATGCAGCATCTCTTCCAATGTTTCATAAAGAATCCTGCCCATTCCACATTTTTGTACATTATGATCAAGATAAACCGTCATTTCACATGACCAATCATAAGCGGCTCTACCAATAAAAACGCCTGCATACGCATATCCTTCAATATAACCATCTCTTAAAATAACCAAATACGGGTACCGCTGCATGGTCTTTTCCATTCGCTCCTTAAATTCATCAAGGGATGGTGTAATATATTCAAAAGTTATTGCTGTATTTTTTACATAATAATCATATATCTCCAAGATACGTTCTGCATCTTCTATCACCGCATTACGAACAACAATCATAATAAACTCCTTATTTATTATCTACTCAAAACTATAAAACACATATCTTCTATATCTATATAACTACATCTATATAACTCCTACAAGATAATCATTCAACAACCGTTCATTTCATAATAAACTTATATCTGTATCATTTTCTCTGCATCTTCCACAATATCCTTTATCGACACAGAACACATTTGTTTTTCCATTGCTTCTTGAATCTCTTTCAGTCTCCCATCTAAAAGAGTATGAATATTTTTCCCCACCGGACAAAGCAAATTAGGATTTTCATGAAAATGAAACATTTTTCCCCCTTCTACACATTCCACTGCACGATACACATCCAACAAAGTAATATCCTCTAAATTTTTTCCTATATCTGCTCCTCCGCTCCCCCGTTTTACATGGATCAGCCCTGCCTTTTTTAACTGCTGAAGCAGACGTCTTATAACAACAGGATTTACATTCACACTTGACGCAAGAAAATCACTTGTAACTTTATAATCATTTTTAAACATCTCAATACAGATCAAAACATGGACAGCAATTGTAAATCTGCTTGATATCTGCATATTACATCCCACCTTTATTTAAATCAAATCGAATATTCGCAATCCGCTTTGCTACTTACTCATAACCTCATAGCTGCTATCAAGGTTAAAATACCATACCTTTCATTTCCCCTTTTATTATACAAGATATCACACAAAAAATCACCCCATTTGTTTTTTTCTTCCATACATAAAAATACAAAAAAGTACCCAAAAGAGTACTATTTTTTCAAACATCACTATAAACTTAGAACACAATAAAACCCCAAAGAAAGAAAAAACAATCTATTTCAAACTTCCCAACAGGAAAAAACAGCCAGAGAGGGAAAGCCCTTTCTTTTTGCCGTGACTTCGGAGGAAAGCTAGAAAGCCTTATGCTTCTGTCGATCCACTAGGATTTTTGCCATTCTCGAATGGCAAAAAAGGGGTGTGTTTAGCCCGCTATACGGGCGAATTGCACCCCGTTCCGTCCGGTTGGATACACCTAAATTCAGAAGCATTAGACTTTCTGCCTTTCCAAAGAGCGGAACAGCAAAAAGAAAGGGCTTTCCCTCTCTGGCGTCCTCCCTAATTCCCATCCCCCTCCCCTCAATTATTCAATGATGATGCCCTCCATGATGTCCATTCCAAGAACTTGTAACCTCTTCCGAACTTGTCTCCTCCTCCGGCACAACACTCTCTTCCGTCTCTGAAACTGCCGCATGATGTGCCCCATGCTCCTTTGTCAATTCCCGAATCTCCCCAATCGAATGATTTCTACAGCTTTCCACCGTAGCAGTCGGATCAACCTCCATCAACTCCTGAATAGCCAAATACTTTGCCGGACTTACATTCACCTGATGAGCAGAATGAGCCACATATCCTCCAATCGAATAACACTCGAGTTGTACCGTATGATGATGCTCCCGTACCGTTGATTCAATAGCAGCCAAAATCTGATTTTCCTTTTTTTCATCCTTCGATTGCAAAGTAACAGAGATCAACTCATTTTCCTGTGCATACCCATCCTGTACCATCATATCCACCAGCATCCCAATCGCTTTCTTATAATCCTTATATTGAATATCCGCCTTCTGCAAAATCATCTCTCCCTCTGTATTATACGCATAAGAATCAATCACCTTCTCAAACCGATTCAGTACAATCTCTACTGAAGGATTTACATCAAAATCAATATAAGCATTTGGTGTAAAATAAAAATAATAAGAGGACAAACCGACTAAAAAGAAAAGCACCACAGAAGCAAACATCATCGAATACCGTTTAAATAGAATATGATTTTTTTTTGTACTTCGCTTCTGAATCTCTTTTTTTAGATATTCCTTTGTCATATCCTTTAATGATTCTTCCGCACGAATCTCATCAAATGCGGATTGAAACCGATTAATCAAAATGTTCACCCCCTAACTCTTCTTTCAATTTGGACTTTGCACGTGACAGCCAAGTATAAATCGTATTTTCCCGTTTATTTAATATCTTTGCTATCTCAACTGCACTATATCCTTCATAATAAAATAAATAAATTACATTTTTATAATGGTCAGGCAATTTTAACACAGAGTCTAAAAGAAACCGATTTTCCTCCTGAATATAAAACGGCTCTGTCTCAATCTCTTCTAGTGAACATACATTCCGCCGAAAAAAACTTTTAAACACATCTTTGCAGGCATTAATCGTAACCCGAATAATCCACGCTTTTTCATGCTCCTCACTTTCAAATGGATCATCATGAAGGATGTACTTCAAAAATACCTCCTGAAATACATCCTCTATATCACTCTTATTCTTTAAATGCATAAAACAGACGCGGCGGACTGTATCGGCGTACTTTTCCACCGCTCTGTCCGCCTCGCTACTACTTTTCATCCGAAAACTCCTTATTTAATGACACCATTCTCCTAA
>CAJUEI010000144.1 GCA_910585255.1 uncultured Lachnospiraceae bacterium | reverse complement strand
CTAGTAATAGATGGAGCTGACTATTACTAATCGGTCGAGGGTTTGACCAAGAAGAGAAGTGGAAGGAACAATGTGCAGTTTTGAAGGTATGATGGAGAAGAATCGATACTTGTTATATACAGAAAAGTGTATAACAGGTATTTTTTTATGTGGATTTTTGCAAAAGTTTTTTGATGTAGGAATTTTATGATATTATATATATTTTGTTGTGAGACTAGAATAATACGAATAATGAAAATAAAAGAGACTGCTGCAAAATAATAGATTTTTATAATAGATATTAGTGTTGGTATTTCTATTATATCTATTATGGAATTATTATATTTTGCAACAGTCTCTTCTATATAATAACTAATAAAGATTTAGAACTTTTATAATTTATAATAAAGATTGAAAAGTATTAGGTTTTATATAGAGAGCAGAACAGTTAAGTTGTGGAAGGACTTTCTTCTGGTATACTATTTACTCGAGTAACGACCATTTCAACTGTTTGTACTTCTCCGGTGTTCATTAAGACTTTTAGTTCGGATTTAAGATAGTTGGCACCATCTTCTGTATAATAGCTGTCTTCAGTAAAAGTCTCTACAATATATCGTTCCGGGGTATTTTTAATGGTTACGGTTTCTCCGGTAGACAGGGTAAATACTGCGTCAGGAATCGGTAAATTTGAGTGTGAAACAGTGGAATTTAAAGCATCTGTATTATTTTCAGAGGAAGAATTTTCACTGTTTGGCTCAAAAGAGGAGGTTTCATTTGTATCGGTTTCATTTGGATTTTCTTCACTATTGTTTTCTTCTCCGGTTGAAGAGGATTCTGATTCTTCGGTTTCATCAGAACTTTCAGAGGGATTGGAAGTATCTGCTGTAGGGATTTCTGTACTGGTTTCTATTGTGGTGGTTTCTGGATTTTCGATTACTGTAACGACAATAAAACTTTTTACAGTCTGTCCCATATAGTCAAAGGTATAATGTACGGTATAAGTGCCGGGAGTGAAACGATCCACATCAGAGGAATTAATAGAGACCATACATTTGCTTAACTCCATATTTTCTACGGATTCAATGGCACTCATATAGTCAATTTCAGAACCGGCTGTTATGGTAAGATTGCTGAGACTTACTTTGGCGGCGTTTTCAGGAACAGCTGCCGTTGTCTGTGCTGGAATGGTAGAAGGGGTGTAATTGGGATTGCTGTTATAAGAATGATTGTTTTTGGAACTCTTTTTGCCGCACCCGCTAAGAAGAATTAGACAACATATTGTTAATGCTGCAATGTAAAAATGTCTTTTTTTCATCATTAATTTGTTTTCCTTTCCTATGTAATTGTGTTAATTTTTATTTTAGCTATATTTTAGTTATTATCGTCAATCTGGAAGAAAACCCTAATAGAAAAATAAAAGTTTCTAGATATTTACTATTTTGGAAATGTTGCTGTTTTTTCTATAAAAATAAGATAAAAAATAAAAAATAGAATGGATTATAGTTAATAACAGAAAAATTTATAAAAATCTTGCCAAAATCAGCAAAAAACCACTGAAAAAGTCGTTGCAAATATGATAGTGCTTGTGATATAATGCTATAATATGAGTGATTATGTGATGGGAACAGGATTCCCACTATTAAGGAGGAAATAATAGAAATGAGCTTACAGGTAGAAAAGTTAGAAAAGAACATGGCAAAACTTACAATTGAAGTTTCTGCAGAGGAATTTGAAAAAGCAATTCACAGGGCTTATTTAAAGAATAAAGGTAAGATTAATATTCAGGGATTTCGTAAAGGTAAGGTGCCGCAGGCTGTAATTGAAAGAATGTATGGAACAGAAGTTTTTTATGAAGATGCAGCCAATGATATTATTCCGCCTGCATATCAGGAAGAGATTAAAGATAGTGATTTGTTTATTGTGTCACAGCCAAAGATTGATGTAACACAGATGGAAAAAGGAAAACCTTTTATTTTTACGGCAGAAGTAGCATTGAAGCCGGAAGTAACACTTGGAGATTATAAAGGAATTGAAGTAAAAAAAGTAGAGGTTGAAGTGACAGAAGAAGAAGTCAATACAGAGATAGACCGAGTAAGAGAACAGAACGGAAGAACCATCACCGTAGAGGACAGACCAGTACAAAAGGATGATATGACAGTGATTGATTTTGAAGGTTTTGTAGATGGAGAACCGTTCGAAGGCGGAAAGGGAGAAAATTATGATTTGGTAATCGGTTCTGGTGCATTTATTCCGGGATTTGAGGATCAGTTAATTGGAGCAGAGATCGGAAAGGAAATCGAGATTCAGGTTACTTTCCCGGAGAAGTATCATTCCGCTGAGCTGGCAGGAAAGCCGGCAGCATTTAAGGTAACGGTAAAGGAAATTAAGGTAAAAGAACTTCCAGAATTAGATGATGAATTTGCAAAAGATGTATCCGATTTTGAGACATTAGAAGAGTATAAAGCAGATGTAAAAGCAAAGTTACTAGAAAAGAAAGAAGACGATGCTTATGATGAAAAAGAAAATACTATAATTGAAAAAGTGATTGAAAATGCTCAGATGGATATCCCAGAGGCAATGATTGATTATCAGGTGCGTGGAATGATGGATGAATTTGCAAGAAATCTGCAGATGCAGGGATTGTCGATAGATCAGTATTTTCAGTTTACAGGTCTTTCTGTACAGAAGATGATGGAAGAGATGAGACCAAATGCATTGAAGAAGATTCAGAGCAGCTTGGTGCTTGAGAAGGTTGCAGAATTAGAGAACCTTACTGCTACACAGGAAGATGTGGATCAAGAGATTGCCGACGCCGCTGCCGCTTATAATATGGAAGCAGACAAGCTAAGAGAATTTATGGGTGAGGCAGAGATGAAGCAGATGAAAGTGGATATTGCAGTACAGAAAGCAGCAGATTTATTAGTAGAATCTTCAGTGGAAGTGGAATAGGAATGGAATACATCCGATAAGCCTTTTAAAATAATAAAAAGGCTTACCGGATATTGTCATCAAAATAAGGAAAAAGGGGAATGATGGAAAAGTCCGCAAATGGGCAGAAAGGAGCAGATATGAGTTTAGTACCTTACGTCATTGAGCAGAACAGCAGGGGAGAACGTTCCTATGATATTTATTCTCGTCTGTTAAAGGATAGGATTATTTTTTTGGGTGAAGAGGTAAATGATGTAACAGCGAGTCTGACAATTGCACAGATGTTATTTTTAGAGGCGGAAGATCCAGGAAAAGAAATTCAGCTTTATATTAATAGTCCGGGCGGTTCTGTCACTGCCGGAATGGCAATTTATGATACGATGAATTATATTAAATGTGATGTTTCCACAATTTGTATGGGATTAGCGGCAAGTATGGGGGCTTTTTTGCTGTCTAGCGGGGCAAAGGGAAAACGGCTGGCACTGCCTAATGCAGAGATTATGATTCATCAGCCGTTAGGGGGAATTCCAGGGCATACACAGGCAACCGATATGAAGATTGTAACAGAACAGATTCTTCGCACAAAAGAAAAGTTAAATCGCATTTTAGCTGCAAATACGGGGAAAGATATTTCTGTAATTGAACAGGATACGGAGAGGGATAATTATATGACTGCTGAAGAAGCAAAGGCATATGGATTAATTGATGAAATTATTGTGAGCAGATAGAAAAAGGACAGTCGCTGCCGGTGGCGGCGGCTGTTTCACTACAACACAGCAGAAGGAGTAATTTTTGGGTCACTTTCGAACGGATACAGAGAACGCAATGGCAGAAACAGTTTGGAGGGAAAAGATGGCAGGGAGAATGGAAGATAAAAGAATGAGATGTTCTTTTTGTAATAAATCACAGGATCAAGTCAGAAAGCTGATTGCCGGTCCGAATGGAGCATATATTTGTGACGAGTGTGTGGATGTATGTGCAGATATTATTGATGAGGAATTAGATGATGAGCTTTTAGAGGATTCGATAGGAATCAATCTGATGAAGCCAAAGGAAATGAAGGAATTTTTGGATCAGTATGTGGTGGGGCAGGAGGAAGCAAAAAAAGTGCTTTCAGTTGCCGTATATAACCACTATAAAAGAATTATGTCTGGAAAGGACAGTGGAGTAGAGATACAAAAAAGTAATGTTTTAATGGTTGGTCCAACCGGTTCTGGAAAAACTTTTTTGGCACAGACATTGGCAAAGATGTTAAATGTACCGTTTGCGATTGCTGATGCGACTACTTTAACAGAAGCCGGATATGTAGGCGAAGATGTGGAAAATATCTTATTAAAGGTAATTCAGGCAGCGGATGGAGATGTTGAGCGTGCCGAATATGGCATTGTCTATATTGATGAAATTGATAAGATTACCAAAAAATCAGAAAATGTATCGATTACTAGAGATGTATCAGGAGAAGGGGTACAGCAGGCTTTATTAAAGATTTTAGAGGGAACGATGGCATCTGTTCCGCCGCAGGGCGGAAGAAAGCATCCGCAGCAGGAATTAATTCCAATTGATACCACCAATATTTTATTTATCTGCGGCGGTGCATTTGATGGATTAGAGAAGATTATTGAGAAGAGAAAAGATCAGAAAGCCATTGGATTTAATGTAGATATTGGTGTAAAGCGAGAAGAAAAAATTGGAGAATTGCTGCATGAAGTGATGCCGCAGGATTTAGTAAAGTACGGATTGATTCCTGAATTTGTAGGACGTGTTCCGGTTACGGTAACATTAAATTTATTAGATGAAGAAGCGTTGGTACGAATTTTAAAGGAACCAAAAAATGCGATTATTAAGCAGTATCAGAAATTATTTGATCTCGATCATGTGGAACTGCAGTTTGAAGATGCGGCTGTTCGTTTAGTGGCAAAGGAAGCGTTGGAACGGAAGACGGGGGCAAGAGGACTTCGGGCAATTATGGAACATGTATTGACGGATGTTATGTTTGAGATTCCTTCAGATGAAAGTATTGAGAAATGTATTATTACAAAGGAAGTAGTAGAAGGAAAAAGCGGTCCAGAAGTAATCTGTAAGAATAAAGTAAGAAGACAGATTGTACGTGATGTAAAAGAAAAAGATCCCGCATAATAGAGAATAAGAAAGGTGCGTTGCATAGCATTGCGGCGCACCTTTCCTGAAATATAAAATAAGAATAATCAGAATATAATCAGAATAAATAGAGAGGATAATAATGGAGATGAATGAAGATAAAATTTTGATACCTGTAATTGCATTAAGAGGTATGACGATTTTGCCGGCAATGGTGGTTCATTTTGATGTAAGCCGGACAAAATCCATTCATGCTTTAGAAAAAGCGATGGTACATGATCAAAAGATATTAGTTATTACACAAAAGGATCCAGAAGATGAAGAGCCTACATTAGAAAATTTATATCAGATTGGAACAATCTGTGAGATAAAGCAATTAATCAAGCTGCCTAATAATATTATACGTGTTTTGGTAGAGGGAAAAGAACGGGCGGAATTAGAGAATTTTATCGATGATGAGGAAGCATTAATTGGAGAAGTTTATATCTTAGAAAATGCAGGAAAAGAGGAACTGGATTCTGTTACAATGGAAGCAATGATGCGGATTGTAAAAGAACTGCTGCTCCGCTATAGTACAATGAATCCGAAATTAAATCGTGATACGGTAAAACTGCTTACAGAGACCGGAGATCTGGAGTATCTGTTAGATCAGATCGCCAACAATATTCCGCTGCGTTATGAACAGAAGCAGGAACTTTTAGAAGCATTTGATCTTACGTTACGCTATGAAGTAATTACTAGAATTCTTGGCAATGAAATTGAAGTACTGCGGATTCGAAAAGAATTTCAGGAGGAAGTCAAGGCAAGAGTCGATAAAAATCAAAAAGAATATATTTTACGGGAACAGATGAAACTAATTCGGGATGAGTTAGGAGAGGGAGACAGTACTTCTGATGCCGATCATTATTTAGAAGCATTGGGCAAACTAAAAGCATCAAAAGAAGTAAAAGATAAAATTAAAAAAGAGATTATCCGTTTTAAAAGTATTGGCACCAATAGTTCGGAAAGCAGTGTGGCAAGAACCTATATTGAAACATTATTGGAAATGCCGTGGAATAAAGCGTCTAAGGACAGCAAAGACTTAAAGAAAGCAAATGATATTTTAGAGGCGGATCACTATGGGTTAAAGAAGGTAAAAGAACGAATTTTAGAATTTTTAGCAGTGCGTCTGCTGACCGAAAAAGGAGAAAGTCCGATTATCTGTTTGGTAGGACCTCCTGGAACCGGTAAAACTTCGGTTGCCCGCTCGGTTGCCAAAGCATTGAATAAAGAATATGTGCGGATTAGCTTGGGTGGGGTACGGGATGAAGCAGAAATTCGAGGACATAGAAGAACCTATGTAGGAGCTATGCCTGGACGAATCGCAACCGGACTTCGCAATGCAGGGGTAAAGAATCCGCTGATGCTGTTGGATGAAATTGATAAAGTCAGCAGTGACTATAAGGGAGATACTTCTTCGGCACTTTTAGAAGTATTAGATTCGGAGCAGAATTCTAAATTTCGGGATCACTATATTGAGATACCGATTGATCTGTCGGAGGTATTATTTATCGCTACAGCAAATTCTGTACAGGATATTCCCAAACCGTTATTGGATCGAATGGAGATGATTGAAGTTACCAGCTATACAGAAAATGAAAAGGCACATATAGCAAAAGATCATCTGATTCCAAAGCAGTTAAAGAAACACGGAATTAAAGAAAAGCAGCTTCTCTTTTCCGATAAAGCGGTGGAAAGTATGATTCACAGTTATACAAGAGAAGCCGGTGTGCGTGGATTAGAGCGGAAGATTGGAGAGATCTGCCGAAAAGCAGCAAGAGAGATCTTAGAGGATAAAAAGGCAGTGGTAAAAGTTACAGAATCTAATTTAAAAAAATATTTGGGAAAAGAGCTGTATATTTTTGATGTAGCAAATGAAACAGATGAAATCGGAATTGTAAGGGGACTTGCATGGACAAGTGTAGGAGGTGATACCCTTCAGATTGAAGTCAACATTATGCCAGGAAAGGGAGAACTGAAATTAACCGGAAAATTAGGAGATGTCATGAAGGAATCCGCACAGGCAGGTGTAAGTTATATTCGTTCGATTGCTTCAAATTATCAGCTTGCTGAAAATTATTTTGAAAAGCATGATATTCATATCCATATACCCGAGGGTGCCGTACCAAAGGATGGACCTTCAGCCGGAATTACAATGGCCACAGCAATGCTGTCGGCAATGATAGAAAAACCCGTTCGGGCGGATTTGGCTATGACCGGAGAGATTACGCTGCGTGGGCGGGTTCTTCCGATTGGCGGATTAAAAGAAAAGATTTTGGCAGCTAAGATGGCACATATTAAGACTGTATTAGTACCAGAGAAAAACCGTCGGGATGTAGCGGAGATTTCTTCTGAGATATTAAAAGGAATTCAGATCGAATATGTAGAAAATATGGAACAAGTTATTGCACATGCCATAATAAAAAAGTAAAAACTCACACTAATAAGAAAGAAATTTGGTGAAAAAATGATAATAAAAGAAGTTAATTTAGAAACCGTTTGCGGCATTACCAGCAAACTTCCCATCAATACCGAACCAGAGATAGCATTTGCCGGAAAGTCCAATGTGGGAAAATCTTCCTTGATTAATGCGTTAATCAACCGAAAGGCATTGGCCAGAACCTCTTCACAGCCAGGCAAAACACAGACCATAAATTTTTACCATGTCAATCAAACTTTTTACTATGTGGATCTGCCTGGATACGGATATGCAAAAGTAGCAAAGACAGAAAAAGAAAAATGGGGAAAGATGATTGAGCAATATCTAAAAAAATCCAAACAGCTAAAAGCTGTATTTTTATTAGTGGATATTCGGCATGCCCCTTCTGAAAATGATCGGATTATGTATCAGTGGATTTTGGAGAATGGATTTCACCCGATTGTAATTGCAACTAAATTGGATAAAATAAAACGAAGTCAAACGGCAAAACAGATCACATTAATTCGAGAAGGACTGCAGGTAGAACCGGATACGATTTTAATTCCTTTTTCTGCTGAGACAAAACAGGGACGGGAAGAAATCTGGGAGTTAGTAGAACGACTGACGGACATCCCGTGCGGCGAGTAGGGGAAGTAACCTTCTCTATTCGAGTCAAATCGGATATTCGCAATCCGCTTCACTACTTGCTCATAACCTCATCAAGAAAGTCCCAACCCACCGCTTTCGCCTTGACGGCTTAGAAGCGGGGGACTTCCTTGATGAGGTTAAAATATAAGAGTTTCTATAAAATATAAAAATGGAATTAGGAAAGCAGACAGAACAGAAAGGATAGACAGATATGGGGTTATTTGATATTATCGGACCGGTAATGGTAGGTCCTTCTAGTTCTCATACCGCTGGTGCTGCCAAAATCGGCTATATTTGCAGTAAAATGATGGACGAAAAAATTGTAGAAGCCCGAATTCTTTTTTATGGTTCTTTTCTTGCTACAGGAAAGGGACATGGAACAGATAAGGCACTTGTTGCCGGACTGCTTGGAATGAAACCAGATGACGAAAGGATTCCTTATAGTATGGAGATAGCTAGAGAACAGGAAATGCAGGTGACATTTGGAGCAGTGGAATTGATGGAGGCACATCCGAATACCGTGAAGTTACTGCTGACAGGAAAAAGCGGAAGAAAATTAGAAGTGGTGGCGGCTTCTACCGGAGGCGGACGGATTCGGATTTGTCAGATTGACGGATTGGATGCAAACTTCTGCGGGGATTATCCGACTTTAATTGTTCACAATTTAGATCAGCCAGGTTCGGTAATGGAAGTTACTGGAATGTTGGCACGGGAGCAGATTAATATTGCTACGATGCAGTTATATCGGAACAGCAGAGGCGGAAATGCGGTTATGATATTGGAGTGCGATCAGGAAATCTCAAAAGAGTTTTTGGTATGGATTAAGCAGTTAGAGGGGATACTAAAAGTAACTTATCTGAGTTTACGGGAAGAGGAAGACGGATAGGATTAAGTGGTATTAAAATTTACGATAAAATAGGAGTGGAATAGATGGGTTATCGATCTTTGGCGGAAATTGCATCTTATGGGCAGGAAAAAGGACTTTCTTTTTGGGAAATTATTGTGATGGGAGATATGCGGGAACGAGATGTAACCATGCAGGAATCTATGGAAAAGATGACGACAATGTATGAGGAAATGCAGAAAGCCGATGCAGGGTATGAGGGAAAACTGCGATCTTCTAGCCGCTTGGTAGGCGGAGACGGGGAGAAGGTGGAAAAGTATTTTTTAAAAGGAGAAAGTTTGTGTGGAGCATTTATTGGAAAGGCAATGGAACGGGCGATTAAGATGGGAGAGTCCAATGCCTGTATGAAGCGGATTGTAGCGGCACCTACAGCCGGTTCCTGTGGTGTGGTGCCAGCTGTGCTGCTTACAATGGAAGAGATGCTTTCTTTTTCGAAGGAGCAGATGGTTCGTGCACTTTATGTAGCGGCGGGGATTGGTGAGGTGATCTCTTATCGGGCTTTTATTGCGGGGGCACAGGGAGGCTGTCAGGCAGAAATTGGATCGGCTTCTGCTATGGCTGCTGGGGCAGCGGCTTATCTAAAGGGAGCGGAGCATGAAGGGATTATTCATGCTGCAGCATTGGCATTGAAAAATTTATTGGGGCTTGCTTGTGATCCGGTTGCCGGGCTGGTGGAGGTGCCTTGTGTAAAGCGAAATGTGCTGGGAGCGGTAAATGCGTTGACTTCGGCGGATTTGGTGCTGGCAGGGGTGAGAAGTGCAATTCCTCCAGATGAGGTGATTGATGCCATGCGGGCGATAGGACTGGGAATGTCGGCGGCGATACGGGAGACGGGGGAAGGAGGATTG
>CAJUEI010000143.1 GCA_910585255.1 uncultured Lachnospiraceae bacterium | reverse complement strand
TCAATAGCAGAATGGAAGCAACTTTGAAGAATGGTGAAAAAGTTAATATCAATCGCAATTATTTAAATGGAGTAAAAAAAGTATTGGGAGGGGATAAAGAAGAATGAAAAAAAATATTGTAAATATTTTGGCTACAACAGGGATTTCTTTACTGCTGCTTTCTGTTGTTGCGTTGTCTTTTCATGCAAGTTGTATTTATTTGGAAACAGTGTTTCAGGTTTTTGGCATAAATACCATTACTCATTTAGGAATACTGTGTATTAAAAAAATTGAATTAAGAAACATTTTTATCGAAATGGTTTTGGAAATCACATTTATAGTATGCGAACTGCTTGTGTTTGGACGGTTGTTCCATTGGTTTACAAGTTTGTCATTTTTGCTGCTTGTTTGTATGGGGGTTGTAATATATATCATTTCACTCTTTTTAAATTTGTTACAAATGAAACAAGAAGCAAAAGAAATCAATTTGTTAATTAAGAACCGAAATAAAAATCAAGGTTAAAATAGATAACTAGCAAAATGATTCAGAGGAAAAAAATATGAAAAAAAAGAAAAACACTATCGGTATGATGTTTATTTTGTTGATGATTATTAGAGTGATAGAAATTATTTTTGTAAAAACCGATCAAACATGGGTTGGAGAAAATATATTACATAAAATCTGCTGCATTTTGCTGGTATGGATTGCGTTGGATATGCTTGGGCTTCATTGGAGTGATTTGGGATTTTCAAAAAAAGGATTATTTACTGGTTTGAACTATGGTCTTGCTCTTGGCATAAGCACCTTTTTTCTTTCTTACGCTGTGGAATTTATTGTGTTATTTGTAATGGGGAAACACCCATCTTTGCAATTTTATATTACAAATTTTTCATTTACACAGACACATACAAATGGCAGCTCTCTGTTAGCAGTGATAGTGTGCCTGATTGGTAATATAGTAAATGTTTATGCAGAAGAGGGACTGTTTAGAGGACTGTTTTGTAAAATTGGAATACAATACTATTCTCAAAAGACTGCTAATATAATACAAGCTCTGCTTTTTGGGATATGGCATATTACCAACGTAATAAATCCTCTGCTTGACGGTTCCATGAAGATTGCTGTGGCAGTTTTTATGGGCATAGGATATATATTATTGTCTGGAATTTTAGCCTATGAATGGGGTATGTGTGCAGCATTGTCTGGAACGCTTTGGATAGGTGCATCAGAACATTTGTTTAACAATTTCATAAGCAATTCCTTGCATACGGTGACGGAAACAGGAGCAGATGAATTGATGATAATTAGAATAACCTTATCAAATATTTTATCATTGTTATTTGTTTTGATTATCTCTCAAAAAAATATACAGAATAAACAGCGTATACAAATATAAAAAAATAAAAGCAACCCAATAGAGGAAAATTTCTGTAAACCACCGTATATTTTGCCTTTTATGGTCTGTAATTCTCAGCTCTTCTCTTTTTTCTTCTGGTATTTGTTGTAAAGGCAGTTCTTTTTTTCATAAGCTGCTCAATTTCCGCTTGCAGGGCTTTGGATACTGGCAGCTTGGAGATTTTCTGTGCCTTGAAATATCAAATGCTATATAGTTTCCGATTGTGTTTAAAAGTCAAATTTATAATGCTTTAGGATGTCTGCTTTGCTAAACCGTTCTTTATGTGGTTCAGTGTTTCTCCAATATCCTCGGCAATACCAATTGATTGTTTTTTGATTTCTGTCGGGATATAGGCTTCTGACAAATTGATACATATATAAGTGGCATTGGGATTATGGTAGGTCATTTGCCAAAATGGATATTTAATGATTCCTGGCGTGTTGCCGCCAACGCCTAATTCCAAATATACAATATTTAAATCTTTATGACGGTTTATAAAAGTTTGATATCTGTCTGCGGCTGTATGCCAGCCGTTATCTTCAACAAAGGTATTGTCTGCCCGTAAATTCATTGACATAGGCTCACCGCAAACGGGGCAATGTGGAACTAACTCGGACGGAATTCGCATATTTTTTTGTTCAGCAACCATTTTTTTTATTATGGATTCGTTATCATATGTTTTATTATGACAAGGCTTTGAACATTGCCATAACCCATAATCGCCCTGCGTATAAAATAGCCTGTGCTTTTCAAAACCAGCCTTTTGAAAACAGTGGTCTACATTTGTTGTTAAAACAAAATAATCCTTTCCCTGTACCAGATTGTATAAATCCTTATAGACGCTTTTAGGTGTATTTTGGTAACGATTAATAAAAATGTAGCGGCTCCAATACGCCCAATGCTCTTCTAATGTTTTGTAGGGATAAAATCCCGCAGAATACATATCTTTAAAATTATATTCTGCTATGAAATCCGGGAAGTTATCTTCAAATCGTTTTCCAGAATAAGTAAATCCGGCAGAGGTAGACAGCCCTGCTCCTGCACCTATCAAAATAGCGTCTGCACTTTGAATGATTGTTTTCACTTTTTCGATATTATTCCAATAACTGTTTGTAGATTTCATAGTCGCAATCTTTGAAAACATTAAAAATCACCTCCATATCACTTGAAGTTTTTTTCTGATAATCTTTTACCGTTTGGACTGCTATTTCAGCGGCTGTTTTATTTGGAAAATGAAATTCTCCTGTAGAGATGCAGCAAAAAGCAATACTTTTCAACTGATATTCTGCGGCAAGTTCCAGACAGGAACGGTAACAGTCTGATAACAAGTCACAATCTCTTTTCGTGACTTCTCCGTAGACAATCGGACCGACTGTATGGAGAACATAACGGCAAGGAAGATTATAGGCTTTTGTTATTTTGGCTTTTCCTGTGGGTTCTTTTATTTTCTGTTTTTCCATAATGCGGGAACATTCCAAACGGAGTTCTATACCAGCGGCAGAATGAATGGCATTGTCAATACACCCATGACAGGGAACAAAGCAGCCTAACATTGCACTGTTAGCAGCATTTACAATAGCGTCTGCAGATAAACGTGTAATATCGCCTTTCCATAAGTAAATCCCAGATTTCACGAATGGAATATCTGCTAAAGAGACAACTCCTTTCTTTGCTTTTTCCTCTTGTAAATATTTGTCTTGTATGTTTAGAAAATCTTTTGCAGCTGATTTTGCCGGACGTACATTCATAAGAGAACGCAATAGATATTTCCTTGCGGTATCCTCTGCGGGAATATCTAAAGATTTAAGTTCATCATTTTCTTTTATAAGATATTTTATCAGATAAAGAAGCCTTTCTTTTTGTGTCATAAAGTTCTCCTTTCTATTGCCTGTATGATAATGTCAATGACGCAAGTAACTAGGAAATGTAAGAAATCCTCTCTGCCTTTATGGGGCAGAGAGATTTCTATAGTTGACTGATTGACTTTTCAATCCGCTTATTCTGTTACAACTGAAATTCTCTGCTGAATGTGGTTTCCATTTAATGCTTCATCAATCATAGCAACGGCATAGTCGGCATAACTGATTACGCTTTCTCCTTTAGCGTTCAGCGTCAATTCTTCACCGCCTAAAATGTATTTCCCGGTTTTTGCCCCGTCTGCTTGAAAATCTCCAGCTGGACTGATATATGTCCATTTTACATCAGTTCGGGTGCGAAGCTCATCAAGAGCCTTTCCCATATTGGAAGCAAGTGGTTTGAACATTTCCGGGAAATCTGCCCCGTCCATGACCTGTATGGTATGCTCTGGGTTTATATACAGGCTTCCCGCCCCGCCGACAACAAGAAGCCTTGTTTCTTTGCCGCTTACAAGGTCGCAAAGATGTTTCAGAGAAGTGCTGTGCTGCGGCAGCGTTTCCGGCGTCCATGCACCAAAAGCGTCAATCACAACATCAAAACCCTCCAAATCGGCTACACTTAAGTCAAACAGGTCTTTTCTGATAACGCTTGTTGCTGCAGACTGGTTTTCTCCACGCACAACGGCAGTAACATCAATTCCTCTTGCAATAGCTTCCTTAACAATTAACTTCCCCTCTTTACCGTTCGCACAAATAACTGCAATTTTCATAGTTTTTATTCCTCCTGTTTTCTTTTTTGATTTTATTTGCGGATTGCTTTTTTCCGCTTGCAAGATTATAATATATCTGTAGAGCGAAAACGTAAAGTAAGCACTTTATTGTGCCGTAGTTACCTAAAAGAAACTATTGTGAAGAAATGAGGGATTTTGATGGAAAAAAATTTACCTGCCTGTCCGGTAGAAACTACTTTAATGCTTATCAGTGATCGTTGGAAAGTTCTTATTATCCGTGATCTGTTGGAAGGTACGAAGCGTTTTGGAGAGTTAAAAAAATCTGTTGGAAACATTTCGCAGAAAGTATTGACTGCCAATTTACGCACAATGGAAGATAACGGACTGCTTACCCGTAAAATTTATCCTGAAGTACCGCCGCGGGTAGAATATACACTTACTGAAACAGGATTTAGCCTAAAACCAATTTTGGATGCTATGTTTTCATGGGGAACAGAATACAAAAAGAAAAATAGTTAGTATGTATGACGAAATTTTTTCATGTAAAATGGTATATAATGAGGTTATGAGCAAGTGGCGAAGCAGATTGTGAATATCCGATTTGACTAATTCTTTTGCCGCTTCGGATATTTCTGTGACATTTGGATTCTACAATGTTCTTATCAATAGGTAAAAGCCTTGAAAGGAGCATTTGATTATGAATCTATTACAAACAATTGACCTAAAAAAGTATTATGACAGTGAGCTAAATATTATCTATACTCTGCTTACAAAACCGATGATTATCCTGGCTAAAGAGCCAGTTGGCAGCTTGGATTTTAAGACCTGTGCCAAGAATTACAGGATAGGAGGCAGCAGATTATGACATGGCCTTTTGAAAATGATACCAGTGCCGTTACCCGCAGGTTATCCATTGCTCGTCTTAAGCAGAACCGCTTTAGGAATCGTCTGATTGGAAGTATTATTTTTATGGCTGCGATCGTTATGGCATTTGTTTCATCTTATGCTTATAACATTACAAACGAATATGCGGCATTAACTGCATATCAGGGAATTTTTCAAAACCTCTCGCAGGAGAATCTCTTCTTGTTGAAAAGAGATCCCTTTATTCAAAGTATAGGTGTTTATCAGTCTGTCGGTATGACGGAGCAAGAGAATGGGATTACAATGGGCATAGTATATTCTGATAAAATAACCATGCAGCTCTCCAATATCATACTGGCAAAAGGGGATATGCCGCAGGCGGCAGACGAGCTGCTTGTAGAAAAGGGATATATAGACGCTTTACATCTGAAAGCGGGAATTGGTGATACAATATCTGTCCATTACCGCAATCAGGCAAGCCGCCAGTTAGAAACAAGAGATTTTCGAATTACAGGTTTTATTCAGACAACTGCTGAGAATGATAGGAATAGGGTTGCGTATAACGCGATTGTTTCACAAGATTTTGTGCGGGAAGATCCTGCTCTTTCTGCCGGATCTGTAGCAGCTATGATTTCGGTTCATGATACGAAAGAATATACAAATCAGGAACTAAAAGAGATGATACGGAAGATTGGTGTAGATTGTGGGATTTCTGCAGATAATATTCAGATAAATAATTTATACATTGACAGCAACAATATGTCAAAAGAGACGATACTGACCGTTTTGCTGGTTGGGATGGTTTTAATTGGTATATGCTCTTTGGTTGTTTACAATATATTTTATATTTCCGTAATAAATAATGTAACTTCTTTTGGACAGCTTCGTACAATTGGCACTACAAAGAAGCAGATTAAACAGATTATTTTAAGAGAAGGAAACTATCTTGCACTTCGGTTTATTCCATTTGGCTGTATTACAGGCGGAATGTTGTCCTTCCTGATAGATCAGAACACGTTTCAGCTTTTTCCTGATATTATAATTGTATTTTTGTCAGGAATGGCTGTATTTGTCTGTGTGAGGCTGTCTATTTTGAAACCGGCAAAGATTGCCATGTCAGTTTCACCTGTGGAAGCATTCCGTTATAGTGGTTATATCGGAACAAAAAAGGTGAAAAAGAGCAGGAAGCATCTTACGCCATTTTCGCTTGCAGTTATGAATTTGTTCCGTAACAGGAAGAAAAGTATAGTAACCTTTGCTTCCCTTATTTTGAGCGGAATGATGTTTGTAGGGATTTCTACTCTGCTGTCCTCTCTCGATCCTGAGCAAAGGGCAAAACAGAGTTTTCCTTACGAGGGGAGTTATGTGGTAGAACTGAACCGGGCATTGGTTACACCTACGTTTTCTCTTACAGAAATACAAAAAAACAATCTGCTGACAGATGAATTGAAACAGTATATTTTGTCGATAGATGGGGTGAGAGAAATTATCTGCCAACAGGAAATATGTGCTAGGATAGACGGAATAGAAACAGCAATCCGAAGTATGAACGCAGAGGATTATAAAGAATTAAAGAACAGAGTAATAACCGGAGTATTGCCGGATTGTGACTATACAGGGGAAAATTCTCTTATTATTAACATGGGCAGCCCGGAATTAGAATATCTGCATAAGAGTTATGAGGCAGGTGATACAGTTACCTTTTCACAGGCAGGAAACATCTCACAAAATAATTTCACCTATACCATATCTGCTGTTATTTTTGACAGAGACAACGCTGCCAGTTTTATCCTTCCAACAGGCGAAATGAAACAAATAGTTCCCTATAATACAAACAGTGCGTTTGTAATCCGAGCAGAAACAAACAGTTATGCCGGAATTGAGAATGAATTACATTCGTTGATTTCAGCAAGCGATACGTTGCACCTGAAGACATTAAGGGATATAACAATGCAGTACAAAAGTGTTTTCAGTACAATTTCCATTGCGGCATATGCATTGTTAGCTGTTATTCTTATGTTTAGTATCATTAATCTGATCAATACCAGTATGACAACTATTATTTCCAGAAAAAAAGAAATGGGATTGTTTCGTATGGTTGGCTTGGACAGCAGACAGCTTTATTATATGATAGGCTTTGAAAATGCATGCCAAATATTTGGCAGTTTTGTTGCTTCCCTTATCTGCGGTTTGGGGATTGGAAAAGCAATATGCTTTGCTGTGGGAAATGTACCTGGATTTGGTTTTGTAAATTATACTTTCCCTGTTGTACCTGTTCTCTTATATGTTTTATTGGTTTTTATACTTCAATTAGTACTTACAAAATGGGCTGACTTGTATTGCAGAAAAAATAGTGTAGTGGATCAAATGCGGACATTGGAGTAAGGAATGGTATGAATATTTCATATAGTATTTCACGACATTTAGAAAGCATTTCACAACAATTAAATTGTTTTAATACTTCGGATAGGTTATAATAATAGTTTATTAAGAGAAGGACGGATTATGGATGCTATTTTACAAGTTTTTTAGGGGCAGGAATTATTAAGAGGTTTTACATATGGGGGCAGGTAAAATGGCTGAGTTTTTAGATTTTTTTAATATATATATTATGGGTGTAACCGAGATGGTTTTCCAGTTTTATTTTCTGGCAAAAATCTTGAAAAAGAAAATATGGGCTCCTTTTTATTTCCTATTTGCAGTATGTGCGGTGATTGTCAACGATTTTATTCCGGTTCGCACGATAATCAGTTTTGTAATGCTTGTCTTTTTGCTTACGGTATGCGGGACTTTTGTTTGTCGTGCGGATTTTAAGTCTTCCCTTCTGCATGCGGCTCTGACAACTGAAATTATGCTGCTCTGCTATGGGGTTGTGAAATCCTTGATGGGTCTTTTATATCTGTTGATACCTGCTGTTTTTTATAATACGACTGGTATCGCAGTTATGCTGACCAGTGAGGCGGCATCACTGGTGCTGACCGGGTTTTGTTATTATATGGTATATCGTTACTTTTCCTGCTATACCGCAGCGGAAATGCAGCAGATGTTTTTGGTTTTCATCCCGATATTAATGATATTTATTATGAGTGAGTACATCAATTCTATTGAATTTGAATTTCAGTATGAGGTCTTAGTGGACGAAGGATCGGCAGGATATCTATTTAATCATTGGCAGTTGTTTGTTATGCATTTTTTGGGACTTGTCAGTCTGTTTTGCATCTTGTTTACTTATAAGAAATTGCAGCAGAATTTTCGCCTTAGTACGGAATTATCACTGTTGGAACAGGAAGAATATTCCCTAAATCAGTATGTGGAGGAAGCGAAAACCCGTTATGACAAAACAAAATCATTTCGTCATGATATAAAAAATCACATTGTAGTGGCAAAAAGGCTCCTGCAGAGTGGGAAACTGGAAGAGGCTGTAAGCTATCTTGAGGATATGGACGATATGGCAGAAAAAATGTCATTTCCCTGCAGTACCAATAATCCGGTAGTGGATATTTTGGTGGGAAATAAACTGGGGATTGCAAAAAGCATGGGGATCGCTGTGAACTGTTCCCTTCTTTTGCCATATCCCTGTGGTCTGCGGGATATTGATATCTGCATTGTTCTGTCAAATGCACTGGATAATGCTATTCAGGCATGTAAAACTATAGAGGAAGGAATAGAAGAATCTATCTATGTGTCCGGGTGTATTCAGGGAGATTTTCTTATGATAGAAATTCAGAACAGCTTCCATGGAAAAGGTATATTTAAAAAAGGAACAGGTCTGTCCAATATAAAAACAGTAGCCGAAAAATATGGCGGTGCCATGAGTATAGAAACACGGGAGAATGTATTTATTCTCCATGTGTTGCTGATCATTCCAAAATGAGGTATACAGAAAGGGCGGAAAAGGAAGGCGTGAAAGCAGAGTAGGAAAACGCTATCTGGAAATGCAGGGAAGAACATAGGAAGTTGGAAAAGAGGATAGCGGAAAGCCGGAATGGAAAAAGCAGTGTTGTTAAAAGAAAAGTTTGTAGAACATAGGAGGAGTGGTTAAATTGAATGATTTAAAAGAACTAGGGAAATTGATGAAAGAACATCCCATCGTTATTGTTGTAACATTGGCAGGGGTGGTGGTAGGTGCAATTTTGGGAGTAATCGCATTTTATCAGGGATGGTTAGGGTGAATAAAACAGCGAATATGAGGAAAGGAAAAACATTCCTGATTTTAGCCGGCATAGGAATCATGAGAAAAAATTATAATTCAATTTTATAAATATCTGCTATTTTATTTTCAAAATAAAAACTTCGCTCATACACGTTGCCATTTTTTTGTATAACTTTTATTGATGCGGTATTTTCTTTTTCAACGGATATGTAAAGCTGTTTCATTTATAAAAAAGAAAAGGGAGGAAACTGTTATGGTACTATATCACGGAAGCAACACGGCAGATATTAAAGTGTTAAAGCCAAATCAGGCTGACCATGAACGGCCATATGTATATATGACAACAATTGACGTAGTTGCTGCATTTTATTTGTGCAATGCTGTAGAAAGACCCTATTATTGGTTTCCCTATGGTTTTGAGAGAGGCAGTGATATACCTGTTTATCACGAATTGTATCCAAATGCATTAAAAGAAGTATCGGAGGGTGTCAGCGGATATATCTATGAAGTCTTCGCAGAAGAAAATCAAGTTATTCCATTCAAAAATATTCCATGTGCGAGATTGGCAACAGAACCTATTAAGGTAACAAAAAGTGTCCAAGTAGAAAATGCATATGATTTATTTATGGAATATGTGAAGCAAGGCAAGATGAAGATAGGTTATTTTAAAGACAAATCGGAGCAGCAGCTAGAGTGGTGGTATTCCTGCTGTATTGAATATTTAAAGGAAAAAAATATGATAGAGGCAGCCGATTGTTCCTATGCTTCTTTTATAAAAGAAAAATTACCGCAGGTATGGGAAAGGTATCTATTCCAAAATGAAAATCCTGGGTCAAATCGGATATTCGCAATCCGCTTCGCTACTTGCTCATAACCTCATAGCT
>CAJUEI010000142.1 GCA_910585255.1 uncultured Lachnospiraceae bacterium | reverse complement strand
CAAGAGATTATACAGAATTTTATGATGGTGCAAATAACAATAATGAAGTAACTGTTTTTGCAAATAATTCACAAAATGAGGCATGTCAAATTTATTGGTTTTATTTGGATGCAAAAGGGAATTATCATTCAGAAAATCCAGCTTGGATTGGCTTAGAAGAACCAACTTATAAAGATGGTGAGGTTTTGCCGAATACATCAGATATTGTAGAAATGACGGTTCCACTGCCTCAAATTCCTTCTGTAAAGAATAATATTACAGTATTGCCATATACATTAAAACCCAAAAATTCAGATAGAATTGGAGGTTTTACAAGAATCGTAGGACGGATTTATTTGGGGGGAGATTCTAGAGCAAAACAATATGTAGAGAGTACATATGATGTAATAACTGGAGCTAAGTTTAGAGATAGTGCGGATTTGGAGCTGACATATGGTCAAAACGTATATTTTAATACATTAGCAAATGATAGGAATAATAGTCTTGGATGGATTAGTTATCAGAATCATGATGATAAAAATTTTTTGGAAGGAGCAAAACCAGGTGGAGCACAATATCGCGATGGAGAGGTATTGCTTATGGATTCCAATGGAATAACGGCTCAAAATTTTGGAGAAGTCACATTAGAGGCAACTGCTCTTTTCTTAGGATGGGAAGATTTTGATAATGTAGTAAAAAATGTAACAGCTTTAAAAACAGTAAAAGTAGCTTCAGATGTATTAAAAGGAAAAACACAAAAAACGATTATAGATAATGTAGAAGTCATTAGTGTAGGAGGTACCATTCCATTATCTACTAATATTGTAAGTCGTTCGGATGAGTATGAATATACATGGGAATATCTTCCAGAAAATGTAGTAACAGGTAGTGCGTTACAGTCGTGGCGTAAACTGGGATCGGGGATAACAGATGCCAGATTTTCTGTGGATGAAGTTACAACTGGAAATGGGGGTATCACAGGTCTTACGATTAGTGGAAAAACAAGTGGTTCTGTTAAAATGAAGTGTACAGTAAGAAGGAAAGGTTCAACAGAACCAGTTTTGGAAAAAGAGTTTGATGTAAAAATTGTTGATACAATGACATTAAGTGAAACAAGTAAAACGATTGCAGTAGGGGGAAAATTTGATATCGAGGCATTTGTTTCTGGATTAACAACGGGTAGTGAAGTAGAATGGTCTGTTATAAATGAGGATGATGAAGATTATTTAAGTTTTACTAAGATGGGTGCAACAATGGCAACGGTAACTGGTTTAGCACCGACTAATGGTAGAATAGCATGTAGAGCAACAGCAGAAATTAATGGTACAACGACAAGTGCAACATTTTATGTAACAGTTATTCCAGCGATTGATGAGGCCTATATTCAGCCAGATCCATCTGCTACTGTTTCAGTAGGTGGTTCGGCTAAATTGGATTTAATATTAAAACCGGATGGAATGAATTATACAAAAGATCAGATTAAGTGGGTTTTAAAGGATGTTCGTGGACAAGGGGCAGCGGATACCATTATAAAAAAAGTTGATAGTCCTAGTAATTTTCTTCAGGCAACCGTAACGGGGCTTGCACCAGGAGAGGCCTATGTGGCAGTAGTGACAAATGATGCAGCACAAACAGAGATTGCCGTTATTACGATTAAGGTAGTGTCTGAGGTGGATAGTCTTACTTTAAGTGATCATGAAGTAACTGGTTATCTGCCGGGTTCTTATATATTGACGGCAACGCTTGAACCAGAGGGATTTGTGGATAGAGATGATTTGGCAGTTGTATGGGAGGCTTCTAATGATATTGTAACGATTACACCAGATCCAGAGAATACATTAAAAGCATTAGTTACCTATAATGAAATTGGTAATGTTCGTGTTACGGCTACTGTTTCTGGATTGCCGGCAAAAGCAGACTTTTGTATTTTTACAATTGAAAATGCGGCTACAGGTCTTAAATTAGATCCGACAGAATGTAAAATGCGAGTGGGAGAAACTAGACTTGTTACAGCTACAATAGAGCCGCCAGAAGTTACAAATCCGACTTTAAAATGGGAAAGCCGGGATGAGAATATTGCTACAGTTAGCCAGGCTGGTGTAATTACGGCGATTTCACCTGGAACTACTTTTATCACTTGTACCACCTCAAATGGAATGAGTCAGCAGGTTATGGTTACGGTATTAAATCCAGTTGAAAGAATTGAATTGAATTATACAGAATTAACCGTTAAAAAAGGAACTGTTTTCTTTTTAAGTGCAAATGTACTTCCTGAAGATGCGGTGGATAGAACAGTAACCTGGTCTAGTTCAGATGAGGGTGTTTGTACGGTTGATGAGGATGGTACCGTTACAGCAAATACTACGGGACAGTGTATTATAACGGCTACTTCGAATGATAATCCTGAAATTAAAGCGGAATGTCGGGTAACTGTTACGGAGTCGGTTGCGGGAATTACGTTAAATTATCGGGAGAAGACGATTGATATTGGAGAAACCTTTGTTTTAAAAGCAACGGTACTTCCTAGTGATGCTAATGACAGAGGCGTTACTTTTACTTCCAGTAATCCAGCTGTTGCAACAGTGGATGCCAATGGGCTGGTAACAGGTGTTTCTGGTGGTACGACAATTATTGTAGTTCGAACGAATGACAGAGGGTTAATTGCTACTTGTACGGTAACTGTCCGGCAGGATGTTACAAAGATTACTTTTGATGTAACAGATATTTACCTTCCAAAAGGAGAGACTAGAAAGATTTCCTATACGATTGAGCCGCCAAATGCAACTATTTTAGATTTGGAATGGAGCTCGAGTGATCCTTCGATTGCATTTGTAGATTCGGAGGGGTATGTACATGGTGTTGCTTTAGGGGAAGTAACTATTACAGCGACTGCAAAAGACGGCAGTAAGATTTCTGCAACTTGTAAAGTAACAGTTATTAATCCGGTGACGGAAATTCGGTTGAGTGAGACTTCTCTGATTATGATGGAAGGAGATGAACATACTTTAACTTATATTATATCTCCGCAAAATGCAAGTGTTACGAATGTAAAGTGGACTTCTTCGGATGTTTCAGTAGCTACAGTAAACAGTCTTGGTATTGTGAAGGCACTGCGGCAAGGGGAAACTAGAATTCGTGTAGAAGCTACAGATAACAGTGGAGTTTATGCAGAGTGTATTGTAGTCGTAAAACCATATATTCCGATTACTTCAATTCGATTGAATTCAACCGATACGACAATGATATTGGGAGAGAGCAGGAGATTGACGGATCGTACCTATCCGAATAATACAACAGAGCGTGCAGAGTGGCGTTCTAGTGATACCGGAATAGTAACAGTAGACGGAGAGGGTAATGTTGTTGCAGTAGGACCGGGAACCTGTACGATTACAAAAATCGGAGTTACTTCTGGAATAGAAGGAAGCTGTACCATACATGTAATTGGTTTAACAGCAACAGAAGTGACAATAGAAAAGTATGATACATTTGATTTATATCTAGATGATCCAGATGCTGATATTAGATGGTTTTCTAGAGATAAGCGGACAGCAACGGTAAATAGAAATGGAGTTGTAACAGGTCGTAGACCGGGAACGACTTATATTGTAGCAGATTTAAATGGAAAATTAGTTTCTTGTAGAGTAACGGTAGTGGATATGAACCGTTCTCAACAGGATACCATAAATGCAGCAAGTAATGTGGCAGCAAATACACAATAAAAATAGATTTTATTAAAAGAAGAGAAAAGCAGAAAGCGGAAAGAGGAAATTGTTAGATTATAAGAAAGTTTCCTCTTTTCGTTATTTTTTAGGACATTTTAGAGAATAAAATTTTTTGCAGATAAAGGAATCATTTGTCGATTACTTTTATATAGGAAATTAGTACTACTGCTATATATAATATTATTTTTTTTAAAAAGATCATTTATAATAAATTCGTAGTCCTGAAATATACGTCCCATTCTTTTATATTCTGTACATTCTGTACTCTTTTGGAACGTTTTCAGGACTATATTCTTATTTTATATAATAATCTTCTAATATAAGAGGGGAAGAGAAAGGATATTTTTTTTTAAAATGTTTTCTCAAAATGAAAAGAGTGATATAATAAATAACAGAAGAATAGAAAATTTGAAAGAACTTAGGGGGGATTATCATTGAATTGAGCCTCTGTTTTACATTAGATAAAATGGGTAATGTTTATAAAGATTTTGATAAATTTCCGCAGGATCTACATGTTGAGTGTGTCGTGTTGATGTCACGGGTGGAGAAATAGAATAGCGGAAAAGTGCAGAAAACAAGGGATTTCCGAGAGTTGGGACAGTTTGGAAAAATTGTTCCGGCTCTCGGATTTTTTGTTTGTTGTATTGTGCGGAAACATATCTACTGCTTTTTGGGTGGGATAGTTGAGTTGACAGGTTAGATATAGGGTATGTTGTGGAGATAGGATTGTTAAGGGGAGGTTGAGTGGATAACATTATTAAAACATCAATGAGATATATTATCTTTCAGAGGAATATGGCTTGCAATTCATTTTTTATTCGACTAAAATGCTACTACCTTGAAGGGGAATAGGTGTTCTGTTTATATGAAACTTATAGGCAGGGTATTAAAAGTGCCGTTGACTTTCCCTTTAGGGTAAAGTTTATAATGAGCTCGGAAGGAGGGTTCGCATATGCTTACAATTGGAGAATTTTCAAACATATGCAGGGTATCTACAAAAACGCTTAGATATTATGCCGAAATAGGATTGATACTGCCGGATGAAATCAATCCGAAAAATGGCTACCGATATTATTCTATCGACCAATTGGAGAGAATGCTGCTGATTAATCGTCTGAAGGATTATTGCTTTTCTTTGGAAGAAATCAAATTAATTTTGGATTCGGAAGAACAGATTGATGAGGTGCTTTTTACTGCACTTAATAAAAAGAAAAAAGAGATTGCGGTAAAGGTACAGAAGTTTGAAGATACAATGCACCAGATAGACAGTGATATATCAAATTTGAGAAACGGAAAATCCATTATGTCCTATATGGAAAGCATTGATGTACGGCTAGTCGAGATACCGATGATGTATCTTCTGTCGATACGAAAGAATGTTTTAGAACATGAGTTTTCAGAGGAATATGGTACATGCTTTGGGCAACTATTTCGGAAAATGGAAGAGAAGAAGCTGACAGCGGCTGCCCCGCCGATGGTACTGTTTCATGGAGATGAGTATACCCCGTTTGGATTAGATACGGAATTTGCAATTCCTATAAAGGAGTATGCAACTGGAACAAGGGATTTCTGCCCTGGATTATGTTTGAAAACAGTTGTACAGGGTTCTTATTTACAGCTTTCTTCTGTTTATGCAAGACAAATAGAATGGGCAGAAAGGGAAGGCTATGAAAACAGCAATGCGTTGTATGAGGTATATGTAACAGATCCAACAGAGGTTTCAAAAGAAAGCGAACTTGTTACGGAGGTCTACTATCCGATAAAAAAGAGGGTTTCAAAAGACTGAAATGGCAAGCAGATATTGTGAAGTGCATGAGAGGAAGAAAGTATGGATCAGATAAAAATGAAAGAGTTGGAACAGATTATAAGCAGCAAATATGGAAATACCACAGGTATCGTCATAATAAAAGATGGCGTTGTATCCTATGAAAAATACTTTAAAGGCTGCACAGCGAATAGCTGCATTCACATCTATTCTGTGACAAAAAGCATTATTTCAATATTGATTGGGATTGCTCTGGATAAAGGATACATAAAAAATATTGAAGAGAAAGTGCTGGATTATTTCCCGGAATACAAGGTGAAAAGGAGAGAGAAAAAAATACAGAATATTACACTAAGAGATATGCTGACTATGACGACACCTTATAAATACCGGTTTTTTGCACCTTATATAAAATACTTTACAAGCAGTGACTGGGTAAAATTTTCACTTGATTTATTAGGCGGTCGTGGGAAGATAGGAGTGTTCCGATATGCCCCGTTGATTGGACCAGATATTTTATCGGGAATTTTAGTGAAAGCAACAGGGCAGTCCGTATTGGATTTTGCTACAAAGAATTTATTTGAACCGCTTGGGATAAAAGTGGAAAACAATTTGTTATTCGAAAGCAAAGAAGAGCAATTAGCATTTAACCAGTCTACAGATATTAGCGGATGGGTAACAGACCCTATGGGAATTCATGCGGCAGGCTGGGGGCTTACGCTTACACCAATGGATATGGCAAAAATCGGGCAGTTATATCTGAATGGAGGTATGTGGGAGGGAAAGCAGGTTATTTCCTCAAAATGGATAGAGGACAGCACGAGAGAACACAGCCGATGGAAAAAAGAAAATCTGCCCTATGGATACCTTTGGTGGGTAAATGAGGATGGTTATGCAGCGATGGGGGATGGCGGCAATATCATTTATGTAAACACAAAGAAAAAGCTGGTGATTTCTATTGCGGCTCTCTTTGTACCCAAAGCAGGGGATAGAATAGAGCTGATTAAAAAATTCATCGAGCCTGTTTTATGAGCTGAACATAATTTCATTATCAGTTGACTTTATTACAAAGACGATTTATAGTGTCATCTACCAAGGAAAAAGGGATTGACTCTCGTATTATGTGAGGGTTTACACTTAAAGTCAGGAGGTGGTTTCTTTGCTGAAAATAGGAGAGTTTTCAGTTTTGTCACAAATCAGTATTCATATGCTCCGGCACTACAATGATATTGGCTTGCTGATTCCTGAACATGTGGATGATTTCACAGGATATAGATACTACAGTGAGCGTCAGCTCCCGATAGCCAACAAGATACAAGCGTTAAAAAGCATGGGGCTGAGTTTGGCTTTAATCAAGGAGATATTGGCTAAGTACACAAGCAATGAACAATTGAAAAATTATCTTGAACTCCATGCAGTGGAACAGCGGGAAAAAATAGCGAATTTGCAGAAACAATTGAATCTGATTGAAACGACCATAGTGAATCTGGGCCATATTTCTGATATCCCTTTGTATAGTGTGGCACTTAAAAAATTTCCTGCCCACTATGTGATTAGTATAAGGGGGAGAATAGAAACTCCAGGGAATGAAGCTGTTCTCTGGGAAAAGCTGGCAAAGGAGAGGGAATTACAAAAAATACAATTTGCAAATCCGGCTTTGAATATAGCAGTGTTCCATGATGAAGGATTCAAAGAATATGATTTGGATGTGGAGATACAGCAGGCGGTAGTTGGCAGATATCATGATACAGAGGAAATGAAATTTAAGAAAATCGAAGAAACAACGGCAGCAACGCTTACATTTAAAGGGCAGTATAGTCTGTTGCCGGATGCAAATGAAGAAATCATACGATGGATTACCGATAATCACTATAGGCTTGATGGGAAACGCTTCAACATATACCATGTATCTCCGGAAACGGAACAATCAGCAGAAGATATGGTTACAGAGGTGTGCTTTCCTGTAAAACCGCTATGAAAAAAGATGCTGCAATTTAGCGGCATCTTTTTTCCCGATATCACTTGACTCTCGGACAATGTAAGGGTTTAAACTTAAGCAGAGCAAAGGAGGAAAGCGTATGAAGCGATTAGAATTGCCGCATCAGTTGGCGGATTATTTATGTCCGGTGAATGGACTGTGTGATGTTTATGAGTGGAAAACAGGAAAACGGATACCGGAAGAATTGATTTTCTATTCCAAGGCCGGTTTTCAGATGATTTCCCAGAAGAAAGCAGCAGTGCCTAAAATGATTTTTATGGGACAGGGAAGCATTGGAAAGCGGGAATATGAATTTTGGAAAGGAATCGTCGGATATGAAGTGATAGCAGATGAAGGAAAATGCTTTCGGACAACTTGGAAAAATGTCAGGCAGTTATTGGACCAGGATATACCGGTCATATTGTTTGGCTTGGATATGTTTTATCTGCCTTATCAAAGTAAGTTCTATCATAGGCAGCATATTCCGGGGCATGTTGTTCTCATGATAGGTTATGATGAGACAAATGTATATGTTCATGATAATTCCAAAGCGGAAATGCAGACCATTCCGATTGCGGAACTGGAACTGGCATGGGCAGAAGACTATATAGGGATAAGCAAGAAAAATGCGTATTTTGGGATTGATATGAGGTCTCCGGAAACAGATACAGCGTGGATTGTACAAAAAGGGATAGGGAAAAATGCAGAAACTTATCTATCTTCACCATTAAGTTTTGTAGGACAGAGAGGGCTTGACAGATTCATTGGGGAATTCCCGGAATGGAAAAACATATTTCCTGAAGAAGAATTACTGAAAATATATTTTCACTTTATTGAATACACGGGAAGCATTCTCCCAGAGCTTCCCTATGAAATTAGTGGACAAAGATCGGGAATTATCAATCCTCATAGGGCATCTAGAGATAAATTTGCACAGGCGCTTGTGAGGTATAAGGATTCCCTTGGGGAAGAAGCCTGGGAAGAGGCAGCTCATCATTTTCAGAAGAGTGGGGAAATTATTGAAAAGATCGTAGATGGTTTTCTTGAAGATGTGGCAGGGCATTCTTTCAGGCATACTGAAAAATACATTCCGCTATTCCAGGCACTAAGAAAACATGAAGATGATGCATTCCGTAGAATTCTGAATACACAGAACTGATTAAAATTATATATTTGTCAGGGCATTTCCTTGCTTCAGAGAATCCGGCAGAGGAGGTGAGTGATATGGGAAAACTGATAGTTCTTTCTTTGGATGAATCGGAAAAAAACATATATGATAAGATACTGGAAATTGTTAGTAAAGCTGATATCAGTATAGACAGAGAAGTAGATGCGTGTCTGGATGAAATACAGATTGGTGAATTGCTCATTATACCGGAGCAGCACAGGGTTTTAAGGCAGGGAAAGGAAGTTAATTTAACAAACATCGAATTTCGCATTCTGTATATGCTGGCAATTCATCAAGGGATAACGCTTTCTAAAGAAAAGATTTATAATTATGTTTGGAATGGGGAGTATCTTCAAGATGACAGCAATATTACATCCCATGTCCGTCGGCTTCGGAAAAAAATAGAGAATGATCCAAGCCAACCGGAATATATCCAGACAGTGAGAGGGGTTGGCTATAAAATAAATAGTGTGAAAAGGGAATGAGTGGTGTTCTTATGTATTGGGAACACCACTCATTCCCTTTTCTATGGTAAGCTTGATTTTTAGGTGGTGTAATATCTGCGGATATGTTAATAATGATAATAAGATTTGAAGGAGGGCATGGATATGCAGAATAAAATATGGGAACAAGTAGGACAGTTTTTAAATCGGCTGCGCTGTGAGAATGCAGCAAGGGATACTGCAGTAGAGGTGCCAGGATATAAGGAAACCCAGGAGGAAATGGAAAGGCTTCGTGAAAAATGCGAAGCAGCGATGCAGCAGCTCCCACAGGAACAGCGGCAGTTACTTTTGGAGTGGATGGCGAAACTGGAAGATATGAATTCACTGGAAGGACAGAAAGCATACTGCCAGGGATATGTGGACTGCATCCTCCTGTTAAGCGGTATGGGGCTTTTGCGGCAGGATTTGTCCGCAGAAGAATTGAGGAAATGGATCAGACAGTAAAAGAGGCTCATTTTTGCACGGGGATCCCGCTGCAGGAATGAGCCTTTAAAATGTAGGGAAAAAGTGACGAAAACACCGCCTGAATACCGCCTTCATCTGTTACTCTGATTCTGAGGGCTTTTCACTTACGGACAGCAGTGCCTCTGTTGTGGCGAGGATGACCTTGAGCTGTCCTTCGTCACAGCGGGTTAGCAGACGGTCTATTTTCTGGTATGTATCATCAGCCTGGTTCTGGTTGGGATAGATCACAGTGTCTGCTGACAGGTTGAAGTAACGGATGACCTTTTCAAAGACCTCGTAGCTTG
>CAJUEI010000141.1 GCA_910585255.1 uncultured Lachnospiraceae bacterium | reverse complement strand
GACTACTACCGGATATGCTACTGTCGATTTTGATAAATGGCCGGAATTTTGCCGTACCATTATGGTCAGTCTGATGTTTGTCGGTGCTTGTGCTGGATCGACCGGAGGGGGAATTAAGGTTTCCCGTATTATGATCTATTTAAAACAAGTTAAAAAAGAACTGATGCAGCAAATCCATCCCCGACAGATTCGTGCCATTAAAATGGACGGAAAGGCAATTGATCACTCTACTGTTCGCTCCTGTAATGTCTTTTTAATGAGTTATGCCGCTATTTTTGCAGCTTCTATTTTACTGATTAGTTTAGATGGATTTGATTTTACTACAAATATTACTGCAGTTACTGCTACTTTAAATAATATCGGTCCTGGTTTAAATATGGTAGGTCCAAATGGAAATTTCGCAGAATTTTCTGTCTTTTCCAAATATATATTAATGTTTGATATGTTAGCAGGACGGTTGGAAATTATTCCTATGATGATTTTATTTCATCCCGGAACTTGGCGGCGATCTTAGCTGTTATACTTTTTCAATACTTAGAAACGAGGATGCTTTATGAAGAAAAAACAATTTACATTCAGCCTAAAGGCTTCCATTATGTTATTATTTTTTATTATTATTGTACTAACTGCATCTGCTATTGGTTATAACGGGATTCTGTCTATTAAAGAACTTTTAGAGACTTCCTATCATACCTATGCTTTTGCCGTAGATGAAGGTTCTAAAATGGAGATTAAATCTCAGGTACAAAATGCTGTTTCTATTGTACAGTATGAATACGATTCTTATCTTGCTGGTAAGAAAACAGAAGAAGAAGCAAAAGAAACAGCACGAGAAATCCTTCGCTGTATGCGTTATCGGGACGATCAAAGCGGTTATTTCTGGATTGACGCAGTAGACGGTCTATTAATTATGCATGGTATCCTTTCCGACCAGGAAGGTACAAATCGAATCCAACTGCAGGATCAGAATGGCGTGCTTATTACCAAACAAATTATTGATGTCTGCCAAAGTGCTGAAAAAGGCGGCTATAATGAATTTTATTTTACGAAAGCAGACGGTGTAACGATTGCTCCAAAGCTCTCTTATTCGGAACTATTCGAGCCATGGGGATGGACAATTTCTACCGGTAATTATATTGACGATATAAAAGCGGAACGAATGAATCTTCAGATTGATTTAAAAAGTACTTATGACCATCTTCTGTCCCGCATCAATCTGGTTTTTGTAATTGCTGTTATGTTCTCCTTAATTGCTGCCTTTTTCTATGGAACCTACCTTACACGTCCAATTAAAAAGATTCAAACCTATGCTAAGGTACTCTCCTCCGGTGATATGACTTCTAATATCTCTATAAACCAAAAAAATGAAATCGGGCAAATGGCAGATTCTTTACATATGGCACAGCAAAACATGCGGGAACTTTTACAGGATATTAAAAATGTATCACAACATGTACAAGATGCCGTTCATGAATTCGAACAAAGTTTTACCGATATGACTCAATCGATTATTGAGGTTTCCGATTCTGTTGATACCTTAACCAATAATATTAATGAACAGGCTTCTTCTACGGATCAGGCTGCCGATGAAGTAAATACCATGGCTGAAAAAATTCAGGAAACCAATTTTGAAATTAACGCATTAAATCAAAATGCTTCCGATATGAAGCAATTAAGCGAACAGTCTATGACAACATTAGCTTCTCTTATCTCTATTAATGCAAAAACACAGGATAATCTTTCCGAAATGCATCAGCAGACAGAGACAATGAATCAATCTGTACAGCAGATTCAAATTGCTGCTAATTTAATTAATGAACTTTCGGATCAGACCAGCCTGCTTGCCCTAAATGCAAGTATTGAAGCTGCCCGTGCTGGGGAATTTGGAAGAGGATTTTCTGTTGTAGCAGATGAAATCGGAAAATTAGCTCAACAGTCAGCAAACTCTGTAGAAGAAATTCGAAAGATTTTAAATGAATTATTGTCTAATTCCAGCCGCTCTATGAAGATTATGGAAGAAATTAATCACTCCAATCAAAACCAGGTCGTTTCTCTTTCAGAAACAAAAGATACCTTCCATCAGCTTTACCAGGAGTTAGAGCAGTTTGTAAATTCTGTAGAATCGATTGATCAAAAAACACAAGAAATCGAGCAGCGGCGTTCGAGTGTTACTCAGACGCTCCATATGCTAAATCAACTGGCACAGGATAACGCGACCGTTACACAGCAAACTTCCGGCATGTCATTAGAGCTCTCTCGTATGGTAGGAGATTCTGCACAAGTTGTCAATACCTTAGAAGAAACAGCAAAAACGTTAGTTGATAATGTGAAAAAATTTAAAATTGAATAAGGCAGATGATTTGGTAATTATCTAAGTCTCAACACCAAATACCTGAGGGGAAAAAGATTCTATTATAGTAAATATAATCGATCTGCTTCCCCTCAGGTTGTTTTTCTGATACTCTATTTTTAACTCTTACAATAATTTTTAATATCTACCCATATAACTAACTCAAAGATTGCTGCAGTATCTTTAAAAATAATTGATTTAAGACACTCCAATCCGAATTTCTATCCTCTGGCATAGAAAGAACTTGTTCTTTATATTGTGCAATTTTTTCCTCAATATAATAATTTAATGGCTCAATTCGCTGTCCCTTCTCTGCTTCAGACATCTGTTTTTTCTGTTCTACTAAAGTTTTTACAAACTCCTTTTTTTCTTCTTCTAATACGGCTTCTGCTAAATCCGAAAAACGAACCGGAGGAGGCGACTTTTTTTCTGCAATCCATTGACAGGCTAGAATTGGTCGTAAAACATAAAAATACTTTTTATAATTTACTCTATCTTCCAACAAATATTCATGGAAATTTTTATTGGCTGTTCCATAATAGTGATACATACATGATTTACAGGAAAAATACTTATTCGAAACAGCTTGTATCTGTTCCCATTCTGGTGTAATACGATATAAAATAGGAGAAGCACACCATTCATAAAGTGTGGCATTAGATTTATAAAAATGCTGCAGTACTTTTGACAAATCCCATCCATTGATATCAAACACCTTATTTAATTCCCAATTTATAAAATCCTTTTTTTCTTCCAGCCGAAGATAATATTCCATTGGTCTTACATAGATAAACCGAACATCATAATCACTGTCTGCAGAAGCAAGTCCCCAAGCCCTGCTTCCAGACTCCACTGCATAAAGAATCTTTACTTGTTCTTTTTGTTCTATCTCATCTAATTTTTGATTTACGATTTCTTTTATTTCTTTATCTAATTTTTGATCATCCATGCCTTTTGCCTTTCATACGATTTTTCTATTCTATTACCAAAAGAAAACTATGATCTTTCTTTATGCTGATTTTTCCAATAGGTATAAAGTCTTTTCTTCATAGAATAATCATTTCCTTTTTCTATCTGAAATTCAAAATACTCTTCCAAAGACGTATAATTTTTATTTTCTTCACGATATTTGGGATAACCTCGCCAATAATCTTCAAAAGTTTCTATCCCTAAAACAGAAAATGGTCCTTCTCCATGAATTAAATAATCTATCTTATTCGTTTTATAAGAACCAATATTTTCAGTATTCCCGCTGCCTGGTTTATCTCCAGCAATTTTATATTTTTCTTGAACAAATATCTCTACCTCTTTATATGGAACAGAAATCTTTGACAGTTCCTGTAATGTATAAATCTGCCCTTCTGTAGCCTGAGCATTTCTAGTATAAATACATCCGATTATATAATGTTTCTCGTATTGATTATATGGAAACATTATATTTTTTGTACCATTTCTAATAAAAGACGCATAAGAACCAAGAGTAAAACTATAATATGACGGTTTTCCATCTTTTCGAAAAGAACGATAAGTGGTTTTAATATCAACAGCAATTTTTCTATTATCTTCTTTATTTTTCATTAATGTAAAATCAGGATAAACTGTTTGTTGATTAGAAGGTTGTAAAATATATCCATTTTCATCAGCAATCTCCTGTAATACACCATATAATATCAATTCAAAAATCCTTCCTATCAGCTTAGAATCACTTCCTAGAGAATATATATTTCCATTTAAAGATACTAATCCACTCACTTCCCAAGACAACTTTTTTTCTTTTATTTTTGAATAAAAGATAGGAATAAAATCAAACTCCATATTCCCCCTCCTATTTTATCTTTATTTACAATAATTGATCAACAATGCCTCCATCATAGCATTCCTATTTCCTTCTTTTGCTCCTACATAATAAAAATGTTCTTTATTAATTTTATTACACATTCCCCATAACGAATCAATATATTGATTTTTTCTATACTTATTCTCATCCCATGTAGATAACATAAACTTTGCACCAGAATCTAATAACATATCTCTTAACAATATTTCCTGACTTTCATTCCAACTGTCATAATAATCTACATGCCTTCCAATATAAGGAGGATCACAATAAATAAAATCCGCTTTTGTTGCTTCACGAATCGTATCTTGAAATGGCTGACACTTAAAACACCAATCTTTTTGCGGAAACAATTCCTCCAAATATTTTACTTGATTTACAATTTTAGTAATATAAGCCTTAGAAAATCGATCTGGTTTATGACAATAAGGAACATTAAACTTATAATTTTTATTAAAGCGAATCATTCCATTAAAACAACTTCGATTCAAAAATAAAAAGTCCAGTGGATCATGAAATTCATTAAATCTATCCCGAATATCATAATAATGCTGTTCATCTTTTTCTTTCAATTGTTTTCCCTCTTGTTCCAAATATTCTCTTACTCTATCAGATGAAATTTTTTTATCTTTAATAGCATTATAAAATTCAATTACATATGGATTTGCATCAGCAAATACAGCCCGTCTTGGTGCTACATTAAATCCCACTACTCCAGAACCCATAAATGGTTCATACCAAATCGTTTTTTCATCTATCACTATATTTTCAGAAATCAGCAAAACTAATTTTGTCTTTATTCCCTGAATTTTTATCGGAGGTACATATACTTTATTAATCATAAATTTCCTTTCTTTCATGACAATTATATCTATCTTTTACTTAAATTTTTCACTTGTTTACTCTATTTTAAGGCAATCTATGTAAAAACATATTATCTCTTGTTGTAAAAGTCCCCCAACCCACCGCTTTCGCCTTCACGGCTTAGAAGCGGAGGACTTCCTTGATGAGGTTAAATAAATCATATCATACACCTTAAAAAAACACAATATACGAATAAAATTGGATTCCCCTCCGTCAATTTGCATGTTCCGACCGTACCAATCCCTAGAACTGGTACGGCAATTTCATGCTCCCCTTACTCTACATAAATTTCCTTCGCAATAACAGCCTTATCTGCAACACTGCTCTCCATCCCTTCCTCTTTCATTTGACACCAATCCTCCAGATTATCAAAAATAAAAACATACAGCATTTGTATCTCTTTCCCCTGAACGGCAAATCCCGCTCTGCCTGCCATTTCCATATCCGAATAAAGCATCTCTCCATCCTGATTAAATACAATAGTCTGACAAGGCTGATAAGACCACCCCAGAATCTCAAACATCTGTTCATCTGTTAAATCTGGATCTTTCGAAAGCAATTTTTCTCTCCTGTCATCCGTCAGCTCCCGCTGCTTTCCTGGAGTTTCTGTATGAACGATCACCTGATATGGAGATATCACTACATCCTCAAGCGTAATCTCTCCTCTCTTCTCCCCCACCTCGATCCTCTTTACATCCGCCTCATTCACCTCAAATGGAATATCTAAATTCCAATTTCCTTCTATCCAATGAGATGCCGATATATCCTCACTATCCAACATCCTGTCATCATCATAACCAAGCCCCGTTATCTTAAGACTCAGCTGCCCGCTCCCCTCCAATTTCTCAGCAAAATTTATTTTCAGCATCCCTGCAAATATATGGCTGTCTATCACTTCTCCCTCAAACGAATTTTCAAGCCGTTCCCATGAATTCTCATCCGCACTCCAAGTCCCATCAATATAAAACCCTGCCGCCAACTGCTGTTCTTCTATATACATACCTGTATAATGTTTTGGAATATGAGTAAAGTCTGCATCGTTCGCTTCAATCTTTACCGCAGCAAATACAGAATATCCATCGCAATAAACTTCCGATGCTGTCAACGTAACTCCCTTATCCGATACAGAATACTCAAAAGTATCCAAATTCCCTGTAACATCTTCCTTTGTCAAAACAGAGCTCTTTTCCGTATAATCACCGGAATATACTACCTTCTCCTCAATCCTCTCAAAAATCCTCCCAATAAGCGGAATCTTTGCTGCCAGTACCGGATTAAAATACCCAATTCCAACAATTCCAACAATTCCAACAAAAACAACTGCCACTGCTGCTGCCGCCGCAACTCCTTTTTTTATTCTATCAAACCTTCTCATTTCATCTTTCCTCCTTTTATCTACTTGAATTTCTATATCATCAATTTTCGGGGCAAGAGCCTGTCTTAAGACTTGATCCAATTTTTCATCTGTCATATCCTATCGCCTCCAATTTTTCCTTTAACAATTTTTTTGCCTTTCTCATTCGGCTCTTAATTGTTCCTTCTGGCAGTCCAAGCACCTTAGACACTTCATTTATCTGCATATCCGCCGAATAATACAAATAAATTGGTATCCTGTATTTCTCCGGCAAAGCTCCGACTAAACGCTGAATCAGATCCACCTCATTCTGCTGCAGCACAATATGTTCTGGCGAATCTTTATTTTCACAATCAGAAATCTGATATCCCTCATCAAACATTTCATTTATACTCTCAATTGGAACTAATCTCATCCTATTTGCATATTTTTTCCTTCTATTTTTCCAAAGATAAATCGAAATCGATAAAGCATAACTTTTTGTATCCTGTGTAAAATCCAATCTTTTCTTTTTCTCCAACAATTTGAGCATCGTGTCCTGATACAGTTCATCTCCATTCTCCATATCTTGGGCTGTCATTCGACAAAACCGCAAAATATCCTTTCCAAACTTCAGGACGAACTGCTCAAATTCCTCATTATCCATAGCAGCTATCCTCCTTCTTCCTTCAAATTAAACTTGCAAATATTTGCCTTCACCTATATATTGTACTAACTCCAAAAAAAGTTTTTGATTCTCTAAAGAATTTTATCGCCCATAAATACAAACCAAAACTATTATACCATTCCATCCAAAACACCATAACCCCTACATTTTTTTACAAACCTTACCCTAATAAATCAAAAAAACACCTCCTAAACAGATTTCCTTTCTCTGCTTAAGAGGTGTTATACTAAAATCTCACACCCTATTTATTATGCCAAAGGAAGTCCCCCAACCCACCTCTTTCGCCTTCGCGGCTTAGAAGCGGGGAACTTCCTTGATGAGGTCAAATCTCAAAACTTTTTTATACCTGCTTATCCTTCAATCTGAATATATTTGCTTTCCTCAACAGCCGGCTTTGCTTCTTTTTTCGGAACAAATACCTTTAAAATACCGTCCTCAAATCGTGCTTTAATCTCCTGCTGTGTTACATCATCCCCCACATAAAAACTTCTGCTGCAGGTTCCGTAATACCGTTCACGGCGGATATATTTTCCCTCTTGATCTTTTTCTTCCTGATTCTGTCCAGATTCCACTCCAATTGTCAGATAACCGTTTTTCAATTCTATCTTAATATTATCTTTTTTATATCCCGGAAGATCAATATCCAATTCATATCCTGTCTGAAGTTCTTTTACATCCGTTCTCATCATATTTGCACTTGGCATATTATATCTTACTGTATTTCCTGCAGGACGGAAAAAATTATCAAAATCAAATAAATCCTCCACATTTCCAAAAATACTAGGCATCAACATAGGTCATTCCTCCTTAAAAAATATTGTTTTATTTGTTCTATATACGTTATAACACAAATATTAGCACTCGTCAACATCGAGTGCTAATATTTTATACTTTCTTTATATTTACTTTTGTTCCTTTAAACGTGCCTCAATCGCTTCTACTACAGTTTCCAATACTTTCACCCTTGCATACTGCTTTGAATTCGCTTCCACTACCGTCCAAGGGGCATAGGTCGTAGATGTCCGCACCAGCATTTCATCCACAGCCTGCTCATATTCCTCCCACTTAGCCCGATTCCGCCAGTCCTCATCTGTAATCTTCCACTGTTTCTCTGGTATTTCCATCCGAGCCCGAAACCGTCTTTCCTGCTCATCTTTATCAATCTGAAGCCAAAACTTCACTATAATTGCTCCAGAATTTACCAGATGTTCTTCCATTTCATTAATCTCCTGATAAGCCCGTTTCCATTCAGCCGTACTGCAAAAGCCTTCAATTCGTTCCACCATCACCCGTCCATACCAAGTCCGATCAAAAATCGCAATATGTCCCGCCTTTGGCATCTTATTCCAAAACCGCCAAAGATAGTGATGTTTCCGCTCAATATCATTTGCCGCAGAAGTAGGACACACCGCATATCCCCTTGGATCTAACTTACTGGTCAGTCTCCGAATTGCTCCTCCCTTTCCTGCCGCATCCCAACCTTCAAAAGCCAAAATCACCGGAATTCTCTGCCGATATAACTCACTGTGCAAAATCTCCACCTTCTTCTGCAGCTGATCCAACCGATGCTTATATTCCTTCTCAGAAAGACTCTTCGACAGATCTACACCTGACAGCACCCCAATCTTATACTCCTCTGTCTGACTTTTCTCTTCTATCTTCCCATTCTCTGCCTGTTCCTTTGCAATCCGCTCCTCCATCGCTTCTCTCTGCTTCTTCTCCACCAAAGCCTCCTTCAAACGGCGAATTACAACATTCATAATCTTTACGGCTGCATACTCTTTATCTGTTGCCTCCACAATAGTCCAAGGTGCAAATTCAAAATCTGTCTGCTCTAACATCTCATCACAAAGAGCCAGATACTCTCCATACTTTTTATTCCGATTCCAATCCTCTTTACTGACTCTCCATGCCGTCTCTTTATTCTCGCTCAACCGCTTAAATCGTTTTTCCTGCTCTTTCTTAGAAATATAAAGAAATAACTTAATAATCACTGTCCCGTCATCCGTAAGCTGCCTCTCGAAACTGTGAATATCCGCAAATGCAAACGGAATCTGCTTCTTAGGAGTCAACCCATCAAACCGATCCCCCAGCACTCTTCGATACCAACTCCGATCAAAAATAGCAATTCTGCCAGTCTCCGGTGTTTTTGACCAGAATCTCCATAAAAACGGACGCATTTTCTCTTCCTCTGTCTCTCGATTCACGGTATACACATCAAACCCTCTCGGATCAAGTGCCTGAATCAGCTTATTAATCTGTACCCCTTTTCCAGAAGCCCCAATTCCCTCAAATGCAATCATAACCGGAATTCCAGCAGCCTTACACTCCCTCTGCAGATGAGACAATTCCACTCCCATCTTTTCCAGCTTTCCTTTCGCTTCCTCTTTCTTCATTTCCTTAGACAGATCCACTTTTTCCAACATAAAAAACCCTCCTTTATATGTAATTTTTTTATCTACCTCCTATTGTACACGGAATTTTAAAATATATCCATAAAAATTTCTTTCACAACAACCAAAATTTACTCCAAATCACCATCAAAAATAAACAAAACCATCCATAAAAATTTCTCCCACAACAATCCAAACCTACCTCCCACCTCTACATCTACCCCCCTAAATAAGCTCCAAACCAAAAACCCCAGCAATATCACAAACAAACCAAAACTACCAAAAAAGATCCCTCTGCAAATAAATGAATCAATCATATCTCCTATCGGCAGAAAAAACAGCTAGAGCGGGAAAGCGATTCCTTTCCGCTGTGACTTCGGAGGAAAGTTAGAACGTCTTATGCTTCT
>CAJUEI010000140.1 GCA_910585255.1 uncultured Lachnospiraceae bacterium | reverse complement strand
GGATCGGGGTGCAATTCGCCCGTACAGCGGGCTAAACACACCCCTTTTTTGCCATCAGAAGATGGCAAAAATCCTAGTAGATCGACAGAGACATAAGATTTTCTAACTTTCCTCCGAAGTCACAGCGGAAAGGGATCGTTTTCCCACTCTGACTGTTTTTTCCTGTCTGTAAGTAGATAGTTGATTCATATATTCATAGAGGGATGGAAAGAAAAATGTAGATTGTGGAAATATATAGCCAGAGTACATTAGGGGCACGCTGTGACTTCGGAGGAAAGCTAGAAGCTCTTGGACTTCTGTCGATTCTGTAGGATTTTCAGGCACTTGTGCCTGAAAAAGGCACGTGTTTAGCCTCCTGCAGAGGCGAATTGCGTGCCGGTCCGTCTGGTTGGATGCACCAAAATTCAGAAGTCTTAGAGCTTCTGCTTTCTAGAGAGCGGAACAGCGTGCCCCTAATGTACTCTGGCGTCCTCTTTGGAAATCTTTTCCGTATTTTTTCCTTAAAAGATGGGCAATTTCTTTCTTTTATGCTTTTTTCATGCTTTGAGTGGATTTTTATGAATAAAATTTGAAGGTGAATTTCTATTGTCTTGGGTTTAGGGTATAGACAAGCAGGGAGAAATGTGTATAATAAAATTAGGAGTACTGTAGGATTGTTTGGAATGGAGGCTATATGAAGGAGAAAACGGTTACTAAAACGCAAGGGACGAAGGGATTTCGCAGCTTAACAGCTATGTTGATTTCCATTATATGTATTATGGTTTCGATCCCTACAATTGGATTAGCATGTCTGGGTGTTCATTATTTGAAACAGTCGATGAGTGAATCGGTAGAATTATATGAAGAATCTATGACAGATGGCTATTCCATGGAGATTAAGTCTCAGGTACAGGGGGCTTTAGCTGTAATACAAAGCTATTATGATCGAAGTCAGAGCGGTGAATTGACCGAAGAAGAAGCACAAAAGAGATCTGCCGAAACGGTTCGTGCGATGCGTTACCGGGATGATGCATCTGGTTATATTTGGATAGATGGAGCAGATTATGTGTTGGTTATGCACCCGATTTTAACAGAGCAGGAGGGAGATAACCGATATGATTTGACGGATCAGAATGGTGTAAAGGTAACACAAAGTATTGTATCTGCTGCAAAAGCGGGGGGCGGGTATAATGAATTTTATTTTACAAAAGCGGATGGAGTGACAGTTGCACCTAAGATTGCTTATTCCGAGATGTTTGAACCATGGGGATGGGCGGTTGCCACCGGAAATTATGTGGATGAAATGAATGAGAAAATTGATAGCAGAAAAGTGTATATAGAGAAAGAGTTTTCCAATATGCTTTGGATTTATGGAATTACAGCAGTTGTTATGCTGATTGCGGCATTGTTTATTTCCATGATAGGAGGATTTAGAATTACCAGCGGAATTAAATTGGTGGAGGGAAATCTTCGCCAGGCAGCGATGGGAGATTTGAGTTTCACGGTAAAACCTTCTTTATTAAAACGGAAGGATGAGATTGGAGAAATGGCACATTCGTTAGAGGATGTTCGCCAGTCGTTGGCGGGTATGCTTGGCAGTATGATTCATAGCGGAGAAGCGTTGAATCAAAGCAGCGAAAAGTTTAGTAAGAAATTTGAGTATATTTTGGAAAGTATTCAAAATACAAATCAGGCAATTGAAGATTTGGCACAGGGAGCTACAAATCAGTCCAATGAAACGGAGATCGTAAGTGAAAAAATTGGGGAATTGGGTGGTGTAATTGAAGTAGAAAAGAATGGAGTACAGAAGTTAGAAGAGGCCGTATCGGCGATGGCAGATTATTCGGTGGGAGCTTCTAAGAGTATTCAGGAATTGGAACGGATTACAAGGACAACGATTGAAGCGATTGATGTGGTATCAGAACAGACAAATAAGAATAATGATTCTGCTGCTGATATTAATAAGACAATAGAAATTATTAAGGGGCTGGCGGCACAGACGAATTTACTTTCATTAAATGCCAGCATAGAAGCAGCGAGAGCGGGAGATGCCGGCAGAGGTTTTGCTGTTGTGGCGGAAGAGATTAGGAACCTTTCAGAGGAATCTTCAAGTAGTGCTCAAGAGATTGAAAGTATTGTAAGGGAATTGGTTGGAAATGTAAAGAGTTCTGTTAATAAGATGCAGGAAGTGACAGAAAATGTGCAGAAGCAGCAAGAGTGTTTGGATGAAACGAGAACGGCATTTGGAAGCTTGAATCAAGAGGTGACTTTGGTAGAAGAGGTAACAAAGGAAATTGGTACTCAGACAGAAATTTTAAATTCTTTAAAGCAAATTGTTACGGATTCGATTACAAGTCTTGCTAGTGTGGTAGAAGAAAATGCGGCTTCTACAGAAGAAACCAGTGCCAGTATGACTCTTTTGTCTCAGACAATTGGGGAATGTACAAAGGATACGCAGGGACTTGTGGAATTAAGCCGGCGGCAGAATGAACAGGCAAGTAAATTCCAATTATAGAGAAAAAAGGAGTAGGATTATTAGTTGTAGTAAAAATAGAAGTTTATGATTATCGATAGAGATAGACTATTGTAAAATAAGTAGAATAAAATTATAAGAAATCAGAAAAGCTCTTGTCATATTAGATATGATAAAGGGCTTTTTTGGGTTTATAGGGTACTTTTTTGCATATAAAAAAATGTACCTTTACACTTAGAAAATGAAAGTGATAAGATGAAAAAGTAGTGGGAATCAATTCCAAAAAAGAAGATGTAAGGAGGATAAGGTATGGTAAGACAAGTTACTAGGAAGAAGTTCAAAAAAGTGCTTGCAGGTGTTTTATCAGCACTTATGGTAATTTCTTGTGCGAATCCTATCTATGTGTCTGCAGATGTAACAGATGCAAAGAACCGGTCTGGAGGGGCAGCAGCTGACAATGGAAAGCTGCAGGAAATTACACTGGAACTTGATATGACAGATGGTCTTATGACCGGAGAAACCTATCTGGATGATATGGTTAGTGTAAGTAACAATATGGCTTACACAGAGGAAGAAGTTGTAATATCAAATCTAGGAACCGTTTCCGGGTATGTACAGGGAGATGCTGTTTTATCGGAAGAAGATGGAGCAGCGATTCGTTTTGTACCAAAAGAAGATGGTGTAATTCAGGTAGCGGGACAGTTGGAAGAGGGAAGCCATTTTCAGATTTCACAGGTAGTAGAGGTTTCTGCAGTTTCCGGCAGTTCTGTTAATGTGGTGTTTGACTATGAGAACCGAGAGAAAGAAGCAGATATTTTATTTGAAGAGTTTGAAGTAAAGGCAGACGAAACCTATTATATCGGTGCGAAAGACAGCAATATGCGGTTCTATTTATTTCATTATACCTATAAGGGATATGTAGATACAGAGATTAAACCGGTAATAGAGAGCAGAGAAGCTGATATTGTTGAAATGGATTTGGTGGACGAATTAAAACAGGATATAGCAAATGACAATATAGCAAAAGGAACATATGTAGATGGAATGATTTCAATCGGAAATGCGAAAGGATTGGAATATAAATCATCGGAGGCTTCTGGCTACTATGATGCAACAACAGGGGAAGTAATTGCAGAGAAAAAGACTTATAATCGTCTGAAAAATGAAGCAAGCAAGGAAAAAGGACTGCAGTTTACACCAAAATATAATGGAAAAATGCAGATAGTAGGGCAGTTAGATGCTTCAAAAGATCCAAAGAAACGTGTACTAAAGGTATTTGTTTCGGATGGTTCAGAAGAGAAAGAAATTTATAAGTATGAACATACAGCAGACAGAAAGAATTTTGTATTTCCAGAATTGGAAGTAGAAAAGGGAAAAACTTATTATATGGTAGAATATGATGTGAAAGAGGATGGAACGGAAACGGGAAAAACAGCATATATTTACCAGATTATGTATTCCTATGAAAAGGGAGAAGCAGTAGAAGTTGAGAAGAAAACAGATGATTTAGTAGAGTTGTTAAAGCAAGATGTAGCAAATGATAATATAGCAAAAGGAACATATGTAGATGGAATGATTTCAATCGGAAATGCGAAAGGATTGGAATATAAATCATCGGAGGCTTCTGGCTACTATGATGCAACAACAGGGGAAGTAATTGCAGAGAAAAAGACTTATAATCGTCTGAAAAATGAAGCAAGCAAGGAAAAAGGACTGCAGTTTACACCAAAATATAATGGAAAAATGCAGATAGTAGGGCAGTTAGATGCTTCAAAAGATCCAAAGAAACGTGTACTAAAGGTATTTGTTTCGGATGGTTCAGAAGAGAAAGAAATTTATAAGTATGAACATACAGCAGACAGAAAGAATTTTGTATTTCCAGAATTGGAAGTAGAAAAGGGAAAAACTTATTATATGGTAGAATATGATGTGAAAGAGGATGGAACGGAAACGGGAAAAACAGCATATATTTACCAGATTATTTATACCTATGAGAAAGAAATTACAGAGACACCAGAACTAATTATTCCGGCATTTCCGGGAGCAGAAGGCGGCGGTAAGTATGTAAGCGGCGGACGTGGAAAGCCGGTTTATACCGTAACCAATCTGAAAGATGATGCCAAGAATCCTCCAGAAGGTTCTCTTCGCTGGGCATTGGAACAGACAAAGACTCCGACCGATCCGGAAGATAAGAATTCGGTAGGTGGTACGATTGTATTTAATGTATCAGGAAATATTGAGTTAGACGGAACACTGCGTTTTGACAATATTAAAAATGTTACGATTGCAGGACAGACTGCACCGGGAGATGGAATTACGCTTTCTGGTTATGATACCAATATCAGCGGAATACAAAATGTAATTATTCGCTATATGCGGTTCCGTCCGGGTGCAATTAATGTACATTCCGGCGGAGATTCCCTAGATGCATTATGGGGACGTGACAATAAAGGATTTATGGTAGACCATTGTTCTTTTAGCTGGAATACGGATGAATGTCTTTCTCTGTATCGTGGAGAAGACGGAACAGTACAGTGGAGTTTGGTATATGAAAGTCTTACTCTGTCGGGACATTCCAAAGGAAGACATGGCTATGGTGCAATTGCAGGCGGAGATAATGTAACATTCCATCATAACCTGTATGCAGACCATACCTCTAGAAATCCTCGTTTCGGCGGCGGTTATGCCGCAGCAGCCGACAATTCTCATGTAGCAGTGGTACAGTTTAGTAATAATGTAATTTATAACTGGGGCTTTAATACTGCTTATGGCGGAGGACAGACATTTACAAACTTTGTTGAGAACTATGAAATTGCAGGACCGGGAACCAGAGATTCGGTAAAGGATTGGGTAATTAATCCTGGTGAAACAGGAAAACTTGGTGGTTTTTATATTAATAATAATTATATTAACGGACGGAAAGTAGGACTTTTAGATACAATAGAGAAAATCAATGAAAACGGAAAATTTGCCGGAAACCCAGATGGGAATACTGTAACAACGATTTCCAGTGTTCCATATACTTCAAAGGACAGCGTTGGTCCAAATGAAGGAAAGGTAAATGAGGGATTTGACGAGTATATTGAAAACGGAATTGAAGATGGAAGTGCTATTTTAGACAAAATATTAGCTCAGGCAGGGGCAACCTATCCAAGAAGGGATGCGATTGACGCCAGACTTACAGCAGAAGTAGAAAACAGAATAGGGCGTTATGTCAATACAGAGCATGAAGTAGGCGGATATCTGTCTGCTCCAAATGAAGTCGTAGAATCTCATCCGGCTGATTGGGATACAGACGGTGACGGAATACCGGATAAATGGGAAACAGAAAATGGATTAAATCCAAATGATCCTTCTGATGGAAGAGCCGTTTCTAAAGATTCCAAAGAGGCAATGGGATATGACGGTTATACCAATTTAGAGGTATATTTAAGCAGTATTGTAGAAATCGATCATGCTGCAGAAAATCCGAAAGCAGAGATTACTGCTCCAGAAAATAATGCCATGATTCAAAAGGGAACCGATATTACGATTACAGTAAATGCTGCTGCAAATGTAGGAAGCATTGAGCGTGCAGAATTCTACTATGGTACATTGACAGATCGGACTTATATTGGAGAAGGAAAGATCAGCGGCTCTACCATAAGCTGCAAGCTGCCGGAATTACCGGATGGTTCTTACTTTATTACAGCAAGAGTATATGATACAGAAGGAAATGCAACACAGACAACGGCTCATGAGATACATATTAATACCAGTGATGCAGAATTACTTGCAGAGGGCTGGACTTCTCAGAGTATAGGGAATGTAGATGTACCAGGTTATGCCAATTTAGAAAACGGGGTATTAACTGTAAAAGGAAACGGAAAACTTGGAAAAGAAGAGGGCAGCATAAACGGAACAGAATCGGCAAAAGCAACAGAGGATTCCTTCCACTATGCATATAAGGAGATTACTGGAGATATAGAGATTACGGCAAAGGTAGAATCGATTAGTTCAGTAGATAACCATGCATTTGCAGGAATTATGGTTCGTGAGGATTTGGAAGCAGATTCGGCTGCTGTAGCACTTGGACTGTCCTGGACAAAGACAGATGAGACGATTGGTGTCCCTTGGAGTGTCTATATGGCAGGAAGAGATGCCAAGGGAAAGGAATTTTCTAATTTAGCAGATCCATTAGATTGGTTTGATAATGTAGAGGGAGCAGCAGAACGAGGCATTATCTTAAGACCATCTGTAAAATTTAAAGATGGTGCAAAAGAATTGGGTTATTGGATTCGTTTAGTCCGCAAAGGCAATGATTTTACCGCATACTGTTCTGCAGACGGTACGATGTGGGAACTGATGGGAACAAAAACCGTAGAGATGAATAAAAAAGTTTATGTCGGATTTGCTGCAGACAGCAACCGTGCTGCAAATGAAATAAAACAGGTTAATACGGCACGTTTCTCGAATATTCAAATGGGAGCACAAATTTTTGATATTAACTATCAGCTAGAGAATATAGAGATTCCAAATAGACCAGAGACCGTATTAAGCGGAAATACGATTACGATTTCTTTGACCGCACCGATTGGCTACTGTGTTCCGAAAACTGTACAAGTAAAAATCGGAAAAGCGGCTCCTGTTGCGATAGCAGTAGAAAGTACCGATCCATTGGAAGGAATTCTTACGATTCCAAATGTAACTGGTTCGGTAACGATTACGGCAAAAGCAGAGATAGACAAGACAGGTGTAGCACAGGTAGAGCCTGAGGCAATTGATGCAGGCGGTTTCCTTACTGTTACGGAAAAAGACGGTGCACTTATTTTAGATCAGACAGCAACCACTGGTAATATGACAAAGACAGCAGGAAGTGATTTGGCGAAAAATGTAAGCTACTATGTATTTCCTGCAACAACAGATGGTGAGACGATGGAAATGGATATCACCATTTTAGGAAGAACAGATGATAAGAGCAAAGATAAAGGATTATTTGTAGGAGTATTTGGAACAGACGGAAGAGAAGAGTTTAGTTCACTTGGTTTTCGGCATGTTTCAGGTGATCCGAAGGAAATGGGAGGCTTAACCGGGTACTGGACAAAGGGAGATGATAAGTCTGGAAACGGAGGAAGCAAGTGTGATAACGGACTGCCGAATAATGATCCTCATACAAAGCCAAATTATGAATTAAATAAGACCTATCATGTGATATTTGAAAAGACAAAAGACGGTTATCGAGTAAACTTTACAGGTACTTATGCAGGTAAAGATTCTGGTGTATATCCAAACGGAACGACAGAGAGAGAGGATATGAAGCTGTATAAGGTATTTAGTGACAAAAAGCCTTCCGAGACAGCAGAAGTACGCTATGGTTTTGCTTTAATTGGAGTAACAGCAAAGATTGAAAACCTGCAGCTAAAAGATTCTAAGGGAAGAAGTCTGTATTTATTAGGAGATGCTCCTGAGAGTATAGCAGAAGAACCAGAAGATATTACATTAGAACTTTCGGCAGGAGGAGTAACCAAAGAAACTATTTTGGAAAAACTTCCTAAGACTGTAAATATGCAGTATGTTTCCGGGGCATTTAAGAAATTACCGGTAACATGGGATACTACGGTATTGGCAGATGTTTATAAAAATAAAACTACTATTACATTAAACGGTGTAGTAGAGGGCACAGAATTTAAACCGACCGTCAAAGTTATTTTAACAACAAAAACAGTTGATGATGATGACGACGATGATGATGACGATGACGATTCGAGCAGTTCTTCTGGCAGACCTTCCGGCAGCAGCTCTTCTAGCAACAGTACACCAGCCGTTTTAACTTCTGCAGAGCAGAGATTGGCACAAAGCGGATTGGGATCTGGAGTGAGCAGTGTAGTTCAGACCAATGAAGGAAAACTGGTAATAGGAACCAATAAAGAAATTGTATTCTGTGAAAAAAATGGCACACTTTCTAAGAATAAATGGCAGAAAGTGGGCGGAGACTGGTACTATTTTAAAAATGACGGCAAGGCAGCAGACGGATGGATTAAACCAAACGGTAAGTGGTACTATTTAGACAGCAAGGATAAGGTAATGCAGAAAGGCTGGTTAAAGACGCCGGATAATAAATGGTATCTGTTAGATGATGTCAACGGGGATATGAAGACCGGATGGCAGAAGAATAATAATAAGTGGTATCTGTTAGATGATATCAACGGAGATATGAAGACCGGATGGCAGTTAAAGAATGGCAAGTGGTATCTGTTAGATGATGTCAACGGAGATATGAAGACCGGATGGCAGATGAAGAATGGCAAGTGGTATCTGTTAGATGATGTCAATGGAGATATGAAAATCGGATGGCAGATGAAGAACGGCAAGTGGTATTATCTAACAGCGAGTGGAGCTATGGCAGCGAATACGACAACACCAGATGGCTATAAAGTAGGTGCTTCCGGGGAATGGATTCCATAGAATAAAAATAAAATAAAAAAAATTTCTGCCAGCAGGATTACTTGCTGGCAGTTTTTTTGTCTATTGTTTTTTACAAGGGATTTCAATTTGTACAATGTAATCTTCTATTCGGTCAATTACGGTTTCATTGATTCCCTTTTCATAAGAAAAACCGGATAGTGTCAGGTTATTTTTTTCGGCATAATCGAAAATAGCTTGATACCGAAGAGGGATGGTTTCCCAGCCGCCTTTGTGAAAAGCTCTTATATAGTTTCCTTTGGGCTGGATATGCAGTTTCTTTTTTTGGGTAAGGAACGGGATTTCAATAAACAATTTTGAATAGTCATTAAAGTTTCTGTTTTGCAGGCTGGTGACAGAGATCATCGAGCCGTAAGAAGCATCGTGCAGCCGTCCAAGCTGATATTGAGTTGTTTTGGCGGTAATCAGTTCTACTTCTTTTTCAAAAGAAGTGTTTTCGTCTATATCGACTGTTACGAGACAGCGTTCTTCTTTTTCGATAATACTGATTTCGGATAGATCCATTGTCAGTAGAGTTTCCATATTTTGATGGTGGTTGCAGAGTGTTTTTCGGATCGCCTGAAGATGAATAAAACTGCGGTCTAAATCGGCTATTTTTTCTTCCAGAAGAGATTTTAAACTTTCTGCAGAGCGGTTTTTCATAAATTCTTGTATTTCATGAATGGATACGTCTAGCTCCCGCAGAAGAAGAATGGTTTCCAATATAGGGCTTTGGTAGTAATTATAACAGCGATATCCGTTTTCGGGATTAATTACAGCGGGGTGAAATAATCCGATTTCATCATACCACATCAGAGTTTTTTTATTAATGCCATGTAAAGCAGCAAATTGACCAATGGTAAGGAGTTTGCTTTTTTGATTCATTTTTTCTCTCCTATGATTTTTTTAGAAGTGTAATTTTTTTAGTGGAAGTTTTGTTAGTTGAGTCATATTTTTGGGTTCTTCCTGTTGGTAAACGTGTTGTGATTGGAATGGAAATGGGGGTATTTGGTTAATTGTGGAAAATAATATTGTATTAAGTTTAGTATATCATAATTTTTTTGATATTCAATGATAAGTTTTTTGTAAATTTAACCTCATCGAGGAAGTCCCCGCTTCTAAGCCGCCAAGGCGAAAGCGGTGGGTTGGGACTTCCTTGTTTCA
>CAJUEI010000139.1 GCA_910585255.1 uncultured Lachnospiraceae bacterium | reverse complement strand
TCTTACTTTCTGGAGAGCGGAACAGCGGCAAGGGATAGCTTCCCCATTCTGGCGTCCGCTTTGGTTTTATTTTCCTCCAGCTTAATATCCGCTTTGGTTTTATTTTCCTCCAACTTAATATCCGCTTTGGTTTTACTTTCCTCCAGTTTAATATCCGCTTTGGTTTTCTCTTCCTCCAGTTTAGTATCTGCTTTGTTCCTTCCTTTCTCTGGCTTTGATTTTTTAAAAAACTGCAAAAAGATATTTTCAATTTTAGTGAAATATGATATTCTAAAAAAGGGAAGCTATTTGGGAATGGATGAGAAAAAGTATAGTGAAAGGATAGGGAAGAGAAATGTTAGAAGAGACTGTGATAGAGGAAAAACGGAATACGGCAGATTGTGCAGAAGTAAAAGCTCAAGTGCGGTTTGAGATGGAATGGGTAAAAGAACTGCAGGATAGTCTTGGGGAAGAGGAATGGCTTAGAGATAGGGCATGTTTAGATGATGAAGAGTATCTGCTGTGTGTGGAGGATTTGTTAGAACATAAATTGGTTCAGTCGATGAAAAATTTTTGCCAGCATGGTTCAACTACAACATTGACCCATTGTATTCATGTTTCTTATTTAAGTTATCAAATCTGTAAAAAACTAAAGTTAGATTACAGGGCTGCAGCGAGAGCCGGTATTTTGCACGACTTTTTCTTATATGATTGGCATACCCACTGTAAAGAGACAAAAGAACGGCTTCATGGTTTTTATCATCCACGAAAGGCTTTAAATAATGCACAGAGAGAATTTGATTTAACTGATAAGGAAAAGGATATTATTTTAAAGCATATGTGGCCGCTGACGGTGATTCCTCCTAGATCTTGGGAGGGAATGGCTGTTATGTATGCAGATAAGGTGTGTACGGTAAAGGAAATGTATGAAAATGCTGTAGGCAACCGAACGGCTCCTATTTAGGGCAGTTTATAAAAGGGACGGCTGTTTTAGCAGTCCCTTTAAAATAGTATTTGTTTTGTTTTAATATTAGATTAGTGGAATACCATGAATGTTTGGTTCAATCAGCATAGAATAATTGGTATGATAGATAACGAATCCTGGTTTTCCGCCGTTCACTTTTTTAACGTTCTTTTTTTCTGTATAGTCGATTTCTACTTTTTCGGTATTTCGCCCTTTGGAATAATAGGCGGCGAGACGTCCCGCCTCTTCGAAGGTTCGGTCGGGAAGTTCTTTTCCGTTTGTTTTTACAATAACATGAGATCCCGGTATTCCTTTTGCATGAAACCACCAGTCATTTCCTACGGCAAATTGAAAGGTCAGTTCTTCGTTTTGATAGTTATTTTTTCCTACATAGATATGAAATCCGTCACTGGAGAGATAGTGAAAAGGTTTGCTGGTGATTTTTTGTTTTTTGGCGTTGGTCTGTTTTCGCCGAATATAGCCGCAGGCAATTAGTTCCTCTTTAATTTCCTGCAGATCTTCTTCTAATAGTGCAATATCTAAAGCAGTAGCTACTGACTCTAGATGAATGGTTTCACTTTCGGTTTCTTGGATCAGCTCGGAAAGTGCTTCATAGGTTCGCTTTAGTTTTCCGTATTTTTCAAAATATTTTTTTGCATTTTCCTGCGGAGTGAGATCGGGATTGAGGGGAATAGTAATCATTTCATTGTCGTAGTAGTTGAATACGGTCAACTCTTTGCTGTTTTCTGGCAGGTTGTACCCATAGGTGTGGATTAATTCTCCGTAGATTTTGTATTTTTCCCGTTTTTTGGTATCTTTTAATTGTTTTAGCTGCAGATCGTATTTTTTTTGGTTTCGTTCTAATGCGGTCTGTACAATGCGGCGTAGATCGGATGATTTTTGGCGGATTCGGATTAAGGTATTTTTGGAGGCGTAGTATTGTTCTAAAACGGTGCTGATACTGGCAAAGGGTTTTGCCTGTGCATCGGAATAGAGAGTAAGGGGAATAGAGGAAAATTCAAGGGGTTCTTCTTCCTTATAATAAATAGTCGGCTGGAATTCCTGCTGTCGGACGGGTTCCATCAAAAGGGAAAATTGATGAAAGAGATGGACTGCTTCGGTGGAATTGACCGTATTTGCCGGTAGGGAGGAGTCGATTCCTGCTTCAAAACAGATTTCTTCAGCCAGGATAGGGCTGATTCCAGTCAGAGAGGAATAAATTGCTTTTGCAAGTGGCAGGGGTTTAGAGAGCAGAATAGTGGTAAATTCTTGTTCTGTGACCGTAAGCGGGTTTATTTTTTCTTGTGTTTCAGGAATAAAATAGGTTCTTCCCGGAAGGACTTCTCTGACAGAGCTGACTTGAGCAGAGACATGTTTGATGCTGTCAATGATCAAATCGTTGTCACGAAAGATAATATTGCTGTGTTTTCCCATCAGTTCAATGGTAAGCTGTTTGGTACAGGTATCTCCTAATTCGTTTAGGTGTTCAATTTCAAAGTGAACGATGCGATCCAGTTTGGGCTGGGTGATACTGATAATGCGACCGCCACTGATATGTTTCCGCAGCAGCATACAGAAATTTGGAGCAGTGATAGGGCTGGGTTTATTGGTCTCTGTCAGATAGAGCAGCGGAAGAGATGCACTGGCTGAGAGCAGAAGTTTATAAGATTCTTTTTTATTTTTTATTGTAAGAAGCAGCTCGTCTGGTTCGGGCTGGGTAATTTTGCTGATGCGTCCGTCAATCAGTTTTTGGTTTAGTTCATAGACTAGATTACAGATTACAATACCGTCAAATGCCATAAAAGATCATTCCTTTCTTTGGGTTATGTCAATAAAAATTTATTTTTTAGAGTGATAAAAAATCAATATAGTAAATATAACATTTGTTTCTTTTTCTGTCAAATAAAAGAGAAGAAAAGCTGCCAAAACGTAAAAATAGAGGAGTTTATTCTAAAAATATCAGAAAAATAGTGGATTATTGCTATAGAATTTGATATAATAAAAAAAATTAGTGCAGTTGATGTTGATGTTGATGTTGATGTTGATGTTGATGTTGATGTTGATGGTAATGGTGATGGTAATGGGCAGTTATAGGAATATAGGGATAAAAGATAAGTTATAAAAATAGAAGATAAAGGTTAAAAAGGGAGCTGAGAAATCGTTTATGGAGACGAAAAGAATAATACTGATTATTAGCTGTGAATTGCTGAATCGAAAGTTATTGAGTAAATTGTTGGAGAGTGAGTATATTGTACTCCAGGCAGAAAGTAGGGAAGAGGCATGGGAGATTCTGCAGAAATATTATTGGAAAAAACGGATTTCAGCCGTTCTTTTAGATATTTTTTCATCGGAAGCAAATCCATATGAGATAGCGGAGCAGATGAGAGAAGATCCTTTTTTTTCTAAGATTCCGATTATTGCGACAATTCGGGAAGCCAATGATATGGTAGGGTTAGAGGCATTGCAGCATGGGATAGATGATTATATTCTGCCGCCGTATTATTCGAAGGTGCTTTCTCTTCGGCTGAACAATTTGATTCAAGCAGCGGAAGCAAAAACGGTTTTAAATATATTAGAGACGGATGCACTGACAGGGCTTTTTACAAAAGATGCGTTTTATCGTAAGGTAGAGGAAAGGTTGAGAGCGGGTGAGACAGGATATTGTATAGTAGCTGCAGATATCGAACGGTTTAAGGTATTTAATGATACTTATGGAGAAGCAGAAGGGGATAATTTGCTGCGGTGTGTGGCAGGAGAATTTCAGAGGGTATTAGAGAAAGAGACACTGTTAGCACGGGGGTATGCCGATCAATTTTTTTTCTTTACTAAAAAACAAAAGGATTTGGAAGAGAAAATTTTAAAGATTTCCGAGCAGATAGAAAATAATTTTCCTTTTACAAAAGTAATTGTAAAGTTTGGCATCTATGAAATTAGAGAAGAAGATGGGATTGTACGGGCGATGTGTGATCGTGCTGCTTTGGCGATAGGGATGATTAAGAATCAGTATGATAAGGTATTTTGTTATTATAACGATACGATTCGGGAGAATCTGGTGATTGAACAAAAGATTACCAGTATTATGAATCAGGCTTTAGAGATGCGGCAGTTTCAGGTTTATTATCAGCCAAAATTTGATACAGAGGTAGAGAGTGTAGTAGGAGCAGAGGCATTGGTACGCTGGGTTCATCCAGAGTATGGATTTCTGTCGCCCGGAGAGTTTATACCGGTTTTTGAAAAGAATGGATTTATTACAGAAGTGGATAAGTATGTCTGGGAAGAGGTCTGTAGTTTTTTAAAGAGACAAAAAGAAAACGGAAAAGAAATGATTCCGATTTCGGTTAATGTATCGAGAAAAGATATCTATAATGAGGATTTGACAGTTTATCTTCCAAGATTAATAGAAAAGTATGGGTTAGAGTCTCGGATGCTTCATTTAGAGGTTACAGAATCGGCTTATTCGGAAAATCCGCAGCAGCTGATTCAGGTGATTACACAGCTGCGGGAGCAGGGATTTATTATTGAGATGGACGACTTTGGAAGCGGATATTCTTCTTTAAATGCACTGTCTGAACTTCCGATTGACGTACTGAAAATGGATATGAAGTTTATACAGAATGAGTTTCTGCATAAAAATTCTAAAAATATTATTAGCTCTGTTATTAATTTGGCAAAGTGGATGAATCTGTTAATTGTAGCAGAGGGAGTGGAAAACCGGGAGCAGTTAGAACATCTAAAAGAACTGAAATGCCATATTATACAGGGGTATTATTTTGCTAAGCCGATGCAGGCAAAAGAGTTAGAAAAGATGTTAGAAGAGTGGGAAGTACAGCCGGTCTATGATGTGGAGTCTTATATTCAGAATTCGGTTCGGAAAAAGGAAAAGCTTTCGGATACCAATTATATGTTGGTGGTGGATGATTTGGCTTTTAATCGTGTGATCCTTCGGGAATATTTTGAGGAAGAATATAATATTAAAGAGTGTGCAAACGGGACGGCGGCATGGGAATTTATTCAGAGGTATTATAAAAAGATTACGATTATTATGCTGGATTTATATATGCCTGGAATGGATGGGTTTGAACTGTTGAAGCGGTTAAAGACAGATGACGTATATAAGCAGATTCCGGTTATTATTACTTCACAGGCGGGGAATGAATTGGAGAAACGGGTGCCGGGAATCCAGGTAGAGGGGCTGCTTTCTAAGCCTTATATCCGGGAGGAGGCACAGCAGTTGGTAACGGATGCTTTGGTCAATCGGATGCGGGTATTTAAGCGGGGAAGAACAAAGCTGCAGCAGCGGTTTTTTGAGACAATGGAGGCTTCTTTGGATGAGCTGACTCGGGTGCTGAATCCCAATGCATTTGAACGGGAGGCACGGGAATTTCTTCGGGGGCAGGAAAAGGGTGTGCTGGTTTTCTTAAAGATCGATCGATTAGAAGAGATTGCCGGAGAAATGGGGGATATAACAGAGGATGGACTGTTGGTTGCAGTAGCAGAGATGTTGAAGAATAATGTTCGAAATTATGATTTGATTGGAAGAATGGAAGAGGATCAGTTTGCTTTGCTTTTAAAGGCTTCTATGAGTCAGGATAAATTAAAAAATCGGATTGGAGGACTTCAGAACTGTCTGAATTTTTGTGTGCATAATATTCCAGTCAGCTGTACATTTGGGGTTTGTCCTTGTATGGAAGAGGATCATGATTATGAGATTCTCTATGAGAAGGCCAGACGGGCTTTTTTAATGGCACAGGCTGAGGGTGGGAATCGATATCGGATTAGTGAGAGGATGATGGCTTAAAACCGCTAAAGTGGGAAAGCACTGCTTTCTCACTTTAGCGGTTTTGGATTTTGATATTCTGGCATGGTAAAGCACGGGGTAGAGAGATAAAATTTATAAAATATTTCTAAAATGACTTGTATTTTAATGAGGAGTTTGCTATTCTTTATGTTAGCAACCTAACAGAAGGAGGGTGTTGTATGTGTTTTTATAATCGCCGGCGTATGGGCGGCGAGATTAAGGCGGTTTCGAATTTGATTCAGCGAAATACCAGTTTTTCTTTTGATGTGCCAGAACTTACCAGAGTACAGGGGTGGATCGTTGGGTTTATTCGGATGCGGGATAATGCAGGATTGGAAACGTTTCAAAAAGATGTGGAAAAAGCATATGAAATTCGGCGGTCTACTGCAACGGGGATTTTACAGTTATTAGAGAAGAAAGGTTATCTGGAAAGACAGAGTGTTTCGGAAGACGCACGCTTGAAGAAATTGGTGCTTACAGCTAAAGCAATAGAGGTGCATGATCAGATTATAGCCAGAATCGATGCGTTTGAGGCACAGCTTTCAAAAGGAATCTCAGAGGAAGACAAGGAGGTTTTTTTTCGGGTAATGGATCAGGTAAAGAAAAATCTGAATTCGGAAGGAAAATAAGAAATCGTATCTTTTTTTCTCTATAATGTTAGGGTACTTACAGTTAGGAACAAAACAAATAGAAAGGATGAGAGAGATGATAAAAACATTATTATCCCAGGTGAAAGAGTTTAAGAAGAGCTCTTTTTTGGCACCGATATTTGGTATACTTGAGGTAATACTAGAAGTGCTGATTCCACTTATGATGGCTTCTATTATTGATGACGGGCTGGAGAAAGGGGATATCAAGCATGTAGTGGTGATGGGAATTTTTATGTTTGTAATGGCGGCTTGTTCGTTAGGATGCGGGGTATTTGCCGGGAAAAATGCAGCCTTTGCCAGTACCGGGCTTGCAAAGAACCTTCGGCAGGCTATGTATGAAAATATTCAGAAGTATTCATTTGCCAATATTGATAAATATTCTACGGCTGGGCTCGTTACTCGGCTGACTACCGATGTAACAAATATTCAAAATGCCTATCAAATGGTGCTTCGGATGTGTGTACGGGCACCGATTATGCTAATCTGTGCTCTGTTTATGGCTTTTGCAATCAGCGGAGAGCTTTCTTTGGTATTTGTCGGGGCAATTGCTTTTTTGGGGACAGCTTTGGCGTTTATTATGTTTCATGTACACCCGGTTTTTACTCAGGTATTTAAAAAGTATGATGATTTAAATGCCAGTGTACAGGAAAATGTAAGTGCAATACGGGTCGTAAAGGCATATGTACGGGAAGGATATGAAAAGGAAAAGTTTCAAAAGGCAAATGAAAATTTATATCAGATGTTTGTCCGTGCAGAAAAGATTTTAATATTAAATAGTCCGATTATGATGTTTACGATGTATACCTGTATTCTTTTAATCTCTTGGCTTGGGGCAAAGATGATTGTAGGGGGCAGTCTTTCTACCGGGCAGCTTATGAGTTTATTTACTTATGTAATTAATATTTTAATGAGTTTAATGATGCTCTCTATGGTTTTTGTAATGATTACAATGTCAAGGGCTTCAGGAGAGCGAATTGCTGAGGTAATTGAGGAGCGTTCCGATTTGCAGAATGGGGCAAATCCGATTACTGAGATAAAGGATGGTTCGATTGTGTTTCGAAATGTTAGCTTTTCTTATCAGAACGATACAGAAAAAGAGGTGTTGCAGCAGATCGATTTTTCGATTGCTTCAGGAGAGACGATTGGAATCTTAGGAGGAACAGGAAGTGCAAAGACTTCTCTGGTACAGTTAATTCCACGTCTGTATGATGCAACAGAGGGAAGTGTAGAAGTCGGCGGAGTGGATGTGCGGCAGTATGATATTGAGAGTCTGCGGAATGAAGTGGCAATGGTACTTCAAAAGAATGTATTATTTTCCGGGACAATTCAGGAGAATCTTCGCTGGGGAAACAAAGAGGCTTCTAAAGAGGAGATCGTTCGGGTTTGCCGGCTGGCACAGGCGGATGAATTTATTCAAAATTTTCCTGAGAAATATGATACGTATATTGAGCAGGGAGGAACAAATGTATCGGGCGGACAGAAGCAGCGGCTTTGCATAGCCAGAGCTTTATTAAAGAAACCGAAGATTTTGATTTTAGATGATTCGACCAGTGCGGTAGATACCAAGACAGATGCATTGATCCGCAAGGCATTTCGGGAGGAAATACCAGATACCACCAAGTTGATTATTGCACAGCGGATTTCTTCTATACAGGATGCCGATCGAATTTTGGTTTTGCACGATGGAAAGATAAACGGGATTGGAACACATCAGGAATTGTTGGAGAGTAATGTGATATATCAGGATATCTATCGATCTCAGCAGAAGGGAGGCAAAGAGGATGGCAGATAAGCAGATACCAAGAAAGCAGCGTGGGGCAAAGAATCCAGGGATGATCTTAAAACGGCTGCTTCAGTATGTAATGCAAAGCTATAAGTGGCACTGTCTGGCGGTGCTGATCTTGATTTTGATCAGTGCACTTGCAAATGTGCGGGGCACGATGTTTATGAAAAGTTTAATTGATGAGTATATTGTTCCTTTTTTGGGACAGGAGCAGCCGGATTTTTCAAGTCTGTTGTCGGTACTGACGAAAATGGCAGTGGTGTATTATGCTGGGGCATTGGCGGCATGGGGCTATAACCGGATTATGATTACGGTCTCCCAGGGGACATTAAAAAAGGTAAGAAATGAATTATTTGGACATATGGAGGAATTGCCGATTCGGTATTTTGATACACATGCACATGGAAATATTATGAGTATTTACACAAATGATGTGGATACGCTGCGTCAGATGATTAGTCAGAGTATTCCTCAGATGGTTTCTTCTCTGGTAACGATTGTCAGTGTATTTGTATCAATGTTGGTATTAAGTATTCCTTTGACGGTACTTACGATTACAATGGTGGTTGTTATGCTGTTTGTAACGAAGTCGATTGCTGCAAAAAGCGGTTCTTATTTTATTGAACAGCAGGTGAATTTAGGAAAAGTAAATGGATATATTGAAGAGATGATGGATGGGCAGAAGGTAATTAAAGTGTTCTGTCATGAGGAGGAAAGTATTGAGAAGTTTACGGAGTTAAATAATCAGTTGTTTGTCAGTGCAAGCCGTGCAAATGCATATGGAAATATTATGATGCCGGTGATGAACAATATGGGAAATATCAGTTATGCTTTGACTTCTATGCTTGGAGCTGCACTTTCGATTGGAGGAATTTTACCGCTTTCTTTGGGGGAACTGGCGTCTTTTTTGCAGTTTAATCGTTCCTTTAATCAGCCGATTGCACAGGTGTCGATGCAGTTTAATTCGATTGTAATGGCACTTGCCGGAGCGGAGAGAATCTTTAGTTTGATGGATGAGAAGCCAGAAGAGGATGATGGAACTGTGGAATTGGTCTATGCGGAGGAGAGTGCGGACGGAAGGATTAGTGAGGCTTTTGAGCGAACTGGTTTGTGGGCATGGAAAGAGAAAAAGAAAGATGGAAATACCGTTTATCGGAAGTTGGAAGGGGATGTGGTCTTTGAGCATGTAGACTTTGGGTATCAGCCGGATAAGATTATTTTGCAGGATATAGAGTTATTTGCAAAGCCTGGGGAGAAGATTGCTTTTGTGGGGGCAACTGGAGCAGGAAAGACTACGATTACCAATTTGATTAATCGGTTTTATGATATTCAAAAGGGAGAGATTCGGTATGATGGGATTCCGATTAGTCGGATGAAGAAGGAGGATTTGCGGCGGTCACTTGGGATTGTGCTTCAGGATACCCATTTGTTTACCGGAACGATTATGGAAAATATTCGGTATGGGAGACTGGAGGCTACGGATTTGGAAGTGATCGGGGCGGCAAAGTTAGCAAATGCGGATTCGTTTATCCGGCATCTTCCAGAGGGGTATCAGACGGTAATTACGGGAGATGGAGGAAATCTTTCTCAGGGGCAGAGGCAGCTTTTGGCGATAGCCCGTGCAGCGGTGGCAGATCCGCCTGTGCTGATATTGGATGAGGCGACTTCTAGTATTGATACTCGGACGGAGAAGATTGTGCAGGAGGGGATGGATCGGCTGATGGAGGGGAGAACGGTGTTTGTTATTGCACATCGGCTTTCTACGATACAGAATTCTAATGTGATTATGGTGTTGGATCATGGGAGGATTATTGAGAGGGGGAATCATGAGGGACTGCTTGAGAAGAAAGGGGTGTATTATCAGCTTCATACTGGGGTTTTGGAGCAGGGGTAGAGATTGGGTAG
>CAJUEI010000138.1 GCA_910585255.1 uncultured Lachnospiraceae bacterium | reverse complement strand
AGAAAGGGGCGGCAGACTTGAATTAGAGGAGGATTTTCGTAGATTGTAGCAATCTGCGAAAAATTTATGCAGGATTAGGGTATGCAGAACCAGAAGAAATTATACAGTTTTTTAGGAATATTCTGGGATAGGTTATAATCGGAACGTGGAAAAAGAATCAAAAGAAAGGAAAACGGGACTGATATCTATGTCAAAAATAGGAGGCGTAATTCTTGTACTGGCTGTGCTGGTTCTGCTGCTTATCCGGCTTCAGGCAAGGAGAAAACGGATAAAAGAAGAAAAATTTCAGGCAATGAAAAAAATGAGAGAGAGTTCGCTAAAAGAGGCACTGTCAAATAATTTGGAAGAAAAAGCAGAGGGTTCTTCGGCAACGCCATATCGTCCTTATAAAGTGGAGTATGCTACTGGAGAAAATCAGGATTCAAAGGAAAGACGACCGCTTTTGCAGATTGTGGAAAAGAACAAATTGGCGGAGAAAAAATATATTTTTCGTTCCAACGATGTTGTAATTTTGGGGATTCAGTTTGGAGCGGTAGCCATTTTAAATCATTTAGAAAATGCAGAAGTTTGGTGTGAGTTGTTTTTTCAAGACGGGGTATATTGTATTCGATCCTGTGAAAAAGGATCGGTTTCTGTCTGGCGGAATCGAAAGGCTGCTATTGTAGATAGAGTGGGACTTCAGTTAAAGTCAGGGGATATGATACAGCTTCAGGAGACAACATTTCAGGTTTTTTATATTAAGGGATAAAAATAAAGAGAGAATAAAGAGCAATAGGGAGGCAGAAGATGAGTGTAGTTCTTTCGATATACAGCAAAAGTGCATTTAAAGAGTTTGTACTTCCGGCAGTAAATAATACAGAAGTTACTTTACTGTTGGAGCAGTCTGTTTTTCAGATTGGGGAGGATATCGAACTGCAGTTGGAGGTATTAAATGGCAGCTGGTATTTTCAGGAGGAGCGAAAGGAACGAATCCATATCAATGAAAATGATTATGACGGCAAGGCACTGGAAGACCAGGATACCTATACACTGGTAACACAAAGGGAGGAAATTCTTGCTATCTTAGTAAAGGTAGTGGAAAGCTCGTTTCATATTTATACCAAGTATAGTTTGGAGGAGATCTCGAAGATTTCGATTGGGAGCAAACAGAGAAAGACCGTTTCTTATTCTGCCTATTATGGGGGAGTACAGATTATATCCGAGAATCATGCGGAACTGACCAGACAGAGGAACGGCTGGATCTTAGAGGATCAGAGTGCAAATGGAACATTTGTCAATGATATCCGTGTCGGAGTCAATCGTATCTTAGAGTTTGGGGATCGGATTAATATCTGGGGACTTCGAATGGTGTTTTTGGGGGATGTGTTGGCAGTGGATTCTCTGGCTCAGGTAAAGATCGATCCGTCTGTTCTTCATAAGACAGAATTGGAGAGTGAAAGCGAGAGGAAGCAGCATACAAAGAAAGTGACAAAAATAGAAAAGGTTTATTATCATCGGTCTCCGCGAAATATGGAAGCATTGGATACAGAACGAATTGAGATTGAGGCACCTCCTGATCCGGGAGAGGAAGAGGAGACACCACTTTTAATGCTGGTAGGACCGGCTTTAACGATGATGGTTCCGATGATGTTAGGAACTGGAATGTCGATTATCAGCAGCCGAATGACTGGAACAGCAAGTGGAATTTATATGTATACTGGGTTGATTACGGCGGCATGTTCCGGTGTATTTGGGGCGTTTTGGGCAGTGACAAATGTGCGGTATGCAAAGCAGAAGACCCGCAGGGAAGAAACACGCAGATTTGATGCATATAGTGAGTATCTGATGAAGTGTGCAGAGACAGTAAAAGAAAAATATACACAGAGTATTCGTATTCTTCAGGAGCGGTATCCTTCGCTGGAGATGCTGTTAGGTCAGAGGGAGGAGGTTTTGGAGGGGCTTTGGGGAAGAAATCGTACACATGATGATTTCTTATATTATCGGCTTGGAGTAGGAGATATTCCTTTTCAGATTGAGATTGACGTACCAAAAGAAAAATTTACCTTGATCAATGATTCTTTAGCAGATAAACCAAAGTTTATTAAAGAAAGCTATAAAACGTTACATAGTGTGCCGGTAGGAGTGGACTTAGAAGAGAATACTTTAATTGGAGTAGTGGGTGGCATCGGGAAAATGGGGGCTTATCAGATTGTCTATGATTTGGTGGCACAGATTGCAACGCAGAACTGTTATACGGATGTCAAACTGGTGTTTTTAGCACAGGACGAAAAGTGTAACGGACAAGATGCCTGGAGTTTTACTGAATGGCTGCCTCATGTGTGGTCACAGAGTAAAAAGAGCCGCTATATTGCACTGGATCCTTCAGAGGTCAGTGATGTTTGTTATGATTTAATGCAGGTACTTCGCCAGCGGGCAGAGGAGGCGGAAGGACCAGGGGGAGAGCGAATCCGATTTAGTCCTTATTATATCCTGATCGTGGAAGAGGAATCGCTTTTAGAGGGAGAGTTAATTAATAAATATATTTTTAGTAAGGCACAGAAGCTAGGGATTACAACTATCTTAATGGCGGAGCGGTATGCCGATCTGCCTAATGCCTGTGAGTGTATTATTCAAAATGATGAGGAATACCGAGGAATTTATAATGTAAAAAACGGAAGGAATAATGGGATTTCGGTACAGTTTGACAATATGAATTCTGGAGCTTTGCGGAAACTGGCAAGAATGTTGACCAATGTAGAGGTCAATGAGGTAGAGATAGGTGGTGAAATTCCAAGTGCCATTACCTTTTTTGAAATGTATGGCGTTACTACATTGGAGGAACTTAATATTTTAGAGCGGTGGAAAAAGAACCGTACTTACGAAAATATGAAGGCGTTGATTGGCATTAAGTCCGGCGGGCAGAGCTGTTATTTGGATCTGCATGAAAAATATCATGGACCGCATGGACTGGTAGCAGGAACCACCGGTTCGGGAAAATCGGAAACACTTCAGACCTATATGCTTTCGCTAGCTTTGAATTTTAGTCCAGATGATATTGGATTTTTTATTATCGACTATAAGGGCGGAGGTATGGGAAATCTGTTTTCTGGGCTGCCGCATGTGCTGGGGCAGATTTCAAACCTGTCTGGAAATCAGATCCGCCGTGCCATGGTTTCGATTAAAAGTGAAAACCTACGCCGGCAGAGGATTTTTAATGAAAATGGCGTCAACAATATCAATGCTTATACGCATTTATATAAAAACGGAGAGGCAAAGGTTCCGGTTCCGCATTTATTTATTATTATTGATGAGTTTGCGGAATTAAAACGGGAAGAACCAGATTTTATGCGGGAATTAATTAGTGTGGCACAGGTGGGACGAAGCCTGGGGGTGCATTTGATTTTGGCAACACAGAAGCCGAGTGGTACGGTGGACGATAATATCTGGAGCAATTCAAAGTTTCGGCTGTGTCTTCGGGTGCAGGATCGACAGGACAGCATGGATATGCTTCACAAACCGGATGCGGCTTATCTGACACAGGCAGGACGGGGATATCTGCAGGTTGGAAATGATGAATTATACGAACAATTTCAATCTGGTTGGAGCGGTGCGGCTTATGAAGAAGAAGCGGGAAGTGCAAAGCAGGTAATTGCAAAGCTGCTGACACATACTGGAAGAGCCGGACTGGTGGGGAATCATTTAAAGACCAAGAAAAAGGCAGAGGCAAAATTAAAGTGGATTTCTTTGCTGTATAAGATTGTATCAGAGGCGGGAGAAGATTTTGATACCTGCTATCGTCTTTTGGAGGAAGCGGGAATTGAATATCCAGAGAATGACTATAATTCTAAACTGTTAAAAAACTTTTTGTCTCTATATTGGGAAGCACATCATCACTGTAAAGAGGAAGATCTAGAACAGTGCTGTAAATTTATTTTAGAGGAGTCGAAAAATCGAAATATTAAACTGCCGGAGATAAAGGAAAAGACACAGTTAGATGCAGTTGTGGAATATATGGCAAAACTGGTAGTACAGGCGGGTTATCAGAAACAGCCGCCGTTGTGGCTGCCGGTGCTTCCGACCAGTATCGGTTTAGAAGAGCTTGAGGGCTATCGGGATCAGATATTTGCGGATGGAAAGTGGCCGGATCAGGAGATGCACTGGGAGCTAAAAGCAATGGTCGGTTTTTGTGATGATCCTGTAAATCAGTTTCAGATGCCGTTGGTACTGAATTTTTCGGAAGACGGCAATCATGCAGTATGCGGAATTGGAATGAGCGGAAAGAGCACATTTCTTCAGACCGTATTGTATTCTTTGATTCAGAGTTATTCTCCTGATTATCTGAATTTGTATATTTTAGATTTTAGCAGCCGTGCTTTGGAACCGTTTGAGGGAGATGTTCATGTCGGCGGGGTGCTTTATGAGAATGATTTAGAAACAGTTGGAAAGTTTTTCCATATGCTGCAGGATATGATTCAGGAGAGGAAACAACTGTTCCGAGGAGGAAATTATGATCAATATATCAGAAAGAACGGAATGGTATGTCCGGCTGTTATTGTAGTGATCGATAATATGGCAAACTTTAGGGAGAAGACAGAGGAGAAATTTGATGATGCTTTGCTTCAGATTTCCAGAGAATGTACGGCAAATGGAATTTATCTTCTGCTTTCCGGGGCTAATTTTGGAATGAGCGAAATACCGGGAAGATTAGGAGAGAATATCAGAAGAACCATTTCTTTAGAAATGCAGGATAAATTTGGCTATGCCGATGTATTGAAAACCATGCAGATTACTACACTTCCAGAGCCAGGAGTAGCAGGGCGGGGACTGGTAGAGACAGATGGAGTGGTATTGGAATTTCAGACCTGTCTGGCTGTCTTGGCAGAGGATGATTACAACCGAATTGAACAGATTCGAAAGATATGCCAGTATCAGAGCAGCTGTTGGAAAGGAAAGCGTGCCAGACCGATTCCGTTTATTCCAGAAAAGGCGGTATGGTCAGAATTTCGTGCTTTGGAGGAAACGCAGAAGTGGATTGACGATCCTGGTATGCTTCCAATGGGCTATAACTTAGAAACGGCTGCTGTTACTGGAGTGGATCTAAAACATACCTATTGTTATCTGATTTCTGGTAAGGCAAGAACCGGAAAGACCAATCTTTTAAGGATTTTAATGCGGGCTGCTGCAGAAAAGAATGGAAAAATTGCGGTAGTTGAATTTGGCGGAGAGGAACTGCGGGGAGAAGCGGAACATTTGGGAGGAGACTATATTCATTCTGCTCAGGAGTTCTTGGCGTTTGTTCAAAAGATGATCCCTGTCTTTACCGAGCGGAATGCATTAAAGATGGTCTGTAAGATGGAAGCAATGGAGGAAGACGAACTATTTGCTAAGATGAGTGAGAAAGAGCCTTATTTTATCTTTATTTCCGATCTGGTTGAATATGCAGAGGTGCTTCATGGGGAAGAGACACAGGAGTTAAATCTGCATGGTGCAATGACCAACTTCCAAGAGAAAGGAAGTATGATGAATATTTATTTCTTTGCGGCCTTTAACTGGGATAAAAGAGTCAATGTATTGGGACAAGGAGTCTATGAAAGTTTTGTACGATATAAAAACGGAATTCATCTGGGCGGCTATGCGGATGCCCAAAGTGCACTGGAATTTCAGGATGTACCATTCCGAATTTTGTCTGCTGCAGAAAAGGCAGGATGCGGAATTACAGCATCGAACGATAGGACAGAAAGTGTTCGGGTGGTAACTCCGTTTGCAAGAGGATAGAAAACCATGATTACCTTTATGGCATTATCGGCAGGTGCCGATTTTGATATGATACAGGTGGCAGTCAGAAAACGTGCTGCTCTCTATACAGAAGAGAAGTGGGATTGTCTCTGTTTTTGTACGGTGACAGAGGCAGAACGGTTTCTAGAAAAGGAGCCTGTTTTAGAATTGATTAGCTGGGATGTGACGTTAAGCGGTGCACAGGAGGCATTAGAGCGGCTGAGAAAGGTACATCAGGAAGCGTTTTTATTAATTGTAGCAGATACTACAGTAAAACCAACCGTTTATTTAAAGCCGAGAATTGCACCGGGAGCACTGCTGTTAAAGCCGGTGGAAAAGGCAAATACGGAAGAGGTTATGCAGGATATCTTTGATGTTTTTATTCAGCGTTGGGAAGAGGGAATATCAGATACTTTTTTGGTAGAGACGAGAGAGGGGAAACAATATATTCCGATTGGGCAGATTGATTACTTTGAAGCAAAAGAGAAGAAAATCTTTATTCGTACAAAGAGCAGTGAGTATGGATTTTACGGTACGTTAGAGATGCTGCAGGAAAAACTGCCGGACGGATTTTTACGGTGTCACAGAAGTTATATTGTAAATATGAAACGGGTAAAGGCGTTGCTGTCAAAACAGAACCTTTTGCAGATGGCAGACAGCGTGGTCGTGCCTTTTTCTAGAAGTTATAAAAAGATACTAAAGGAGTATTGGAGCAATGGATGATCGAATTCTGTTTTTATCACGCTTAGAATTTGCTATATTGCTGCTGACTGAAAATATAACCGAAATTTTATGTTTTCCGCTGCCCAATGTACAGGAGATAGAGGAAAAGCAGATGATTGAGGCAGCCTATGAATTGGTTTGTATGGGCTGTATTCAGGTAAATGAAACTTGTATCAGGCAGACAGAATCAATAGAAAGGCTGACTCGGGAGATTAAAAACGCCAAGCAGTATCTGCTGATAGAGCCAGGAAATCTTTCTTATCCACAGAAGATTGCCTATATAGGGGAACGCATTGTTGTACTGGAGTATGTACAGGAAGAGGGAAAGGTGTTTCGCTTGTTTTCTATGGAAAGGCAGGAATTTTTTCAGTGGTTAGAGGATAGTATGGAAGTTCCAACGGCTGTTTTTGAAAAAAAGGAAGAGGCAGAGTCGATAACTGATTATAGTGAGTTGGCTGTAAGGGAACGGAATGTCTTATCGGCATGTGATCCAAGGGACTGTCAGAGTCTTTCTGAATGGATAGAGCGTGCCGAGGAGATTTTGCAGGAAACGGTTTACTTTGGATTGGCCTGTATAAGCAGGCAAGAACCAGATAAAAAACTGGAGTGTTTATTGTGCCAGGGAACCATGAATCTGTGGCTTTTGTGGTATCAATCAGTGGGAGACTTTTGCGGAAGAAAATTCGATCAGGAGAGTCTACAGACAGCACCAGATTCGGCAGAACTTCGGAAGGAGATAAGAGAGATGCTTTGGAGGGAAGAGAAATGATGATTGTAGATATTGAGGTTCCGTCTCTAGAGCGGAAATATCAGTTTAGTCTAGAGGAACAGGTAGCAGTAGAAACACTGATTGCAGAATTGGCGGAAGTGCTTTGCCAGAAAGAGCAGTGTGATCTAAAAGGGGAAGCAGAAGCCCTTTGTCTGTGTTCCAAGGAGCAGCAGCGAATATTGGACCGCTATGCCACTTTGGCACAGCAGGGAATCCGAAATGCAGATGAGCTTTTGTTGGTTTGAAATTTGAAGATTCGAGTACAAGAATAGAAGAATAAGCAGCGGAGAAAAGAAAAAAGGCTGTTCGTCATGAAAACTGGCAGTTTGTCAGGTTTTCCTCTAAAAAGAAAAAAAGGTGATAGACTGATAGTGTGTTAAGGAGATGGGAGCGATGCAGGTAAGAGTAAGATGGAATCAGATGCTTCAATCGGCAGAAGAGAGAGAACAAATAAAACGGGAGTTAAATATTTGTGCATCTGAATTAGCACAGATCAGAAGCCGATTGGGGGGATTGTCCAGTCTAAAACTGCAGATTAGAAGGATTGGACAGTTAGAAGAACAGATACAGATACAGGCACAGCAGGAAATCCTATTTGCCAATACCGTTGTTAATCTATGCGGATTATATAAAAGAAATGAAAACAGGCTGGTGGATTATAGCGATGCAGTGGGAAGAATGGCAAGGCGGGAGAGCTTTTTAAATCAGAATTTAACCGAATTAAACCAGGTTTTTCAAAAGGTACTTTTGTAGAGGGAGGCAGTTGGAATGGCAATCAAAGAAATGGCGGTTAGTACGGATAATTTGGCAAGAGATACAGGACGGCTGCGGGAGATGCTAAATGAATTAAGGCAGAATAAAGAGAAGATGACAGGAGAGATTGGGGAATTAAATAGGATGTGGAAAGGTCCGGCAAATGAGATGTTTGTCAAACAATTTCAGTCGGATTGCCTCTCTTTCGATCGGCTTTGTAAGACAATAGAAGAAATGATTCAGGCAATGGAATATGCAAAGACGGAGTATGAAAAATGCGATAACCGGGTAAATGAACTGGTACGGGCAATTCGAATCTAGTGATGGAACGGCAGAGAGAAGATACGGTTGGAGGTATGAGAAATGGCAGAGTTTGATATAGCAGGAGGAGTACTGGCGTCTTGGTTTCAGGGCTCTATGATTCAGGTAGATACTTCGGTTATGGTAAATAAGGCAAATCAGGTATCCCATGCTATTTCTAGAATGGAGCGGACATTTTCACAGCTGCAGCAGATTGTTTCCGGGACAAACGGATATTGGATTGGAGATGCGGCGGAACACCATCGAAAGATGTTCTATGATGAAAAAGAAGATATTATAAAGATTTTAAACCGGCTAAAGGAACATCCGCAAGATTTAAAACAGATGGCAGCCGGATATGAAAAGACAGAGAAAACATTGGCTGGAGAAAATCAGCAGCTGCGAAACGACTATATTTGAATATAAGAAGGATAAGGAAAAGGAAATGAAAAGCAAAAATCAGATTCGAATGGATTTTAGCAGAGCTTATGCAGAGGCAGAACGATTGGATCGTACTGCGGAAAAATTAAAAACACTTGCTGCAAAAAAGATGGAGCAGTCGATGATGAGTCTTTCCTATGCATGGACGGGAGCAAATGCCAGACAGTTTCTTCAGAAAGAAAGTCAGCTGCAAAAAAATATAGAGGGAACTGCAAGGGAACTTTATCAGGTGGCAGCCGATATTCGAAGGATTGCCCGCCGTGTCTATGAGGCGGAAATGCGGGCGTATGAGATTGCAGCACGCAGAACAAGCGGATGAATGTAATTACTCAAGTTAATCTTGTAGTTACAGATAGAGAAAACAATTTAAGGAGGTTATAGCAATGGCACAGAGGTTTAAAGTTACACCGAGGACAATGAGAAGTACAGCAGATGAGTTAGAAACATTAAACAATAAGTTTAAAACTGAGGTGAGCAGACTGAGAACGGATAATCAGACATTGGGACGTCAGTGGCAAGGAGAAGCAAGGGATAAGTTTAATCAGGAATTTTTAAAGGATGCAGAGAAATTTGATAGATTTTATGATGGAATTCAAAAGTTTATCCAGCAGCTTCGTAAAAATGCAGACGAGTATGATAAGGTAGAAAATCTCAATAAGAGTATTGCAGCAGTCAGAAAGGCTTAATAGTCATTAGGAAAGGGGAAGAATACAATGCAAGGTACATTATTAGTCGATCCAAGACAGTTAAAGACAACATCCAGTTCATTTTCAAGCAGAGGAAAATCGGTTACTTCGATTACTTCTACTATGATGTCGAAAGTAAGAAGTATGAGATGTGCATTTGAAGGAGAGGCAGGAAATGCATATATCAATACATTTTCTAAACTGCAGGAGGATATGAATCAGATCAATAATAAGATTCAGGAACATGTAACAGATTTAAATGATATGGCAGATAATTACTCACGGACAGAGGACTTAAATGTTCGGGAAAATACAGCATTAAAATCAGACTATATTTAAGTTTAAATTTTAAAAATTCAAAGGCTTTGCTCTAAGAAGTTAGAGGCAAAGCCTTGAAAGGGTTGTGTAAATAGATGAAAAGAGGATGGAAAAAAAGTTTACTTTTTATAGTTACTGTGCTTTTGCTGTGTCATTCGGTTTCCTTAGCAGCAGAGCCAGGAAGTGTACTCAGTTTTGGAACAGAAGAAAAAGAAATTATCTTATATATACAAAATCCCGGGGAAGAGTATGAAGTGCAGTGTCAGATTGGAACAAGTGAGCCGGAAGCGATAAAAAGTCATCTGATTACAGAGGACACCGTTCCGATAAAGACCATTAT
>CAJUEI010000137.1 GCA_910585255.1 uncultured Lachnospiraceae bacterium | reverse complement strand
GGACTCCATCTCTGCCGAGATCACCCCGGATACTTCTTTTGGCAGAATTTCGGGCAAAGCAATTTATCGCATAAAAAATACCGGTCAAACCGAAGAGGCTGTTATCTTTCTTATCAATCCCGGCTTAAAAATAAAGTCTGTTTTATGGGGAGAAACGCCGATTTCCTTTCAGGATCTCAACAATGACAGTTCCAATAAAAAAGAAATTGAGCTTACTATTCCTGCCCTATCTTCCGAAGATCTCACTATTATTTGGAGCGGATTTCCACAGGAATGGGATATTCTTTCTGCTATGCCCGGAGGACTTGAGATCAGCAGCGACTATCTCTACTTATTAGGACCAACCCTGCTGCCCCAGCCTAAATCATTTCTAAATCCCTCTCGCTCAGACTCTGCAGTGGAAATAACAATTGCCCTTCCTTCCGGTATCACACCTGTCTTTTTCGGAGGGGTTCACTCTGCTGAAATAGTAGAAGAGACAAATAAAAAAACGATTTGGCATATTACAAACTCCAATCCTTATATCTATCTATATGGAGGAAACTATATCTCCCAGTCTATTGATATAGAAGGCTCCCCTGTTCAGTTCTACTATAGCCGCATGCAAAAAGATCTAATGGATGAATATCAGGTAGGGGAACAATTAAAACAAGTTTTTCTCTACTGCAGTTCTCACTATGGACATCTTCAATTTGAAGGAGAAAATGGCTTAAGTTTAATTGAAATTCTTTCTATCGGAGGCGGATATGCCGGAAAGGGAAGCAGTGTAATGGGAGAAGACAGCTTCTACCGCCAAAACTTTGAGGATGCATTAAAAGGCAGCAGCGGAGGCGAAGTACTTGCCCATGAAATTATTCATCAATGGTGGGGACTTGGCAATATGTTTGCTTACGAATACTCAGACGGATGGTCCTCTGAAGGACTTACTGTCTATACTACCTATCGTCTTATGAAAGAATTATATGGAGCCGATTATGCAAAAGAGCACTATATTACAGTATGGAAACAGGAAGTAGCCGATTACTATCAAAACTTTTATATCCGTCATCCAGAATATTGGAATCTGCTTCCAACCAGTTATCAGGACTTTCTTAACAGTAGCTTTCACCGTATCCGTCAATACTGTGAGATGCCGTTAAAGATATTAAAGGCAGAAGAACTTGTAGGAGGAGAGGAAGCAATGGATCAAATCTTAAGCCGTCTGTTTCAGCGGGAAATCGATCCTTCTTATCCCTATCTAACCTATGATGACTTTTTAAATGCCTGTAATTTAACAAGGGAGGATTTAAACATTGAACTTACAAATCTTTACTAAATTATTTTACTATGAACTCAGACGTATTTTACTGCATAAATTTTACTTAGGAATTTTTCTGGTATGTATGGTTTATCACTATCTTATCCTAAGAACAGAAACGATATTAGGGGTTTCTCATACTGCCCCATTTTCCGGCTGGAGTTTTGGGATTTATTTAGGACATAGTGTCCCTCTATTATTATTTATCATCTATTTCTTTTTTTATCAAATCTACTATGGGGCTGATAAAAATGTTTGGGTTCTTACTTCTGCAGCACCGATCTCGCCATCTTATTATTGGATGATTCGCTGTACTGCTATATTTGCTGCTGTACTGCTTTTAATTGCTGCTATTATAACAGAAGGAATTCTTTTTTTATATTCTCTATTTCCGAACGCACTTTCTGTCAAGGAACTATTATTACCAGTTGTTTCTCTCTATCTGCCTATGCTTAGCCTTTGCTTTGGATTTGCACTTTTTACAATCCGAATTCATCTGGTACTTTTTTTAGGAAGTGCTGTATTGCTGTTGCTATTAGAACCAATTACTGGATTTTTACTGCAAAATCCTTCCTCTGTTTTTACAGAAGCACTTTCTCTTTCTATGAGTTCTTATTTTATACGATATCCACTGACATTGGCAGATGCGGATATGCCTTTTTTTCTTATAAAAAATATCATGATAATTCGAAGTTTCTCTTTTTTCGTTGGATGCGGATGCTTATTTTGGGGGATACGGAAAAAAGAGCGGAAAATTGCGGGAAGTTAGATGGAATAAAAGAGAGGTTTGAAATGAGGGAGGATGCGGTTGGGGAGGACGCCAGAGTGGGGAAAGAATCTCTTTTTGCCGTTCCGCTCTACGGAAAGTAAGAAAGTCTAATGCCTCTGAAGGTAGGATTATCCAACCGGACGGACCGGCACGCAATTCGCCTCTGCAGGAGGCTAAACACGTGCCTTTTTTTGCCATTTGAAAATGGCAAAAAATCCTAGTCGATCGACAGAGGCATAAGACTTTCTAACTTTCCTCCGAAGTCACGGCAAAAAGAGATTCTTTCCCCACCCTAGCTGTTTCATCCTCCTGGTATATTATATAATATTACAAATTCCTTCACATACTCTGCTTGCAACAAGCAAATTCCTTCCAGTTAGTAAATGAAAGCTAATAACATAACCGACAATAAGGCAGAGTGAAACAGAAGGAGGATATAACTCAAATACCATTTCGAAACTTGCAATCCAACAATAGGACAGAATGAAACAGAAGGAGGATATAACCACGCCAAGCCGCTGAGGATAAGTTGGCAGACAATACTCTATTTATCACAGCTAAATTTTACAGATTCCATCCATAAACTAGAAAAAGAAATAAAGATTCATATTTTCGATACAACGAATAAAGAAATCCATATCTCAAAAGAAAGAGAAGATTTTTCAGATTTACTAAAGATTTTTCAGATCCATTCTTTTATCCTTATCAGCACTCTATTCAATATTTTCTAAAAATATATAAATACGAAGCAGACACATCTATTTTTCTTGAAAAAATAGCAACGCAAAGAACATAATCTATCAGCAGGATGAAACAGCTAGAGTGGGGAAGGGATTCCTTTTTGCCGTGACTTCGGAGGAAAATTAGAAAGTCTTATGCCTCTGTCGATCCACTAGGATTTTTTGCCATTTTCAAATGGCAAAAAAAGGCACGTGTTTAGCCTCCTGCAGAGGCGAATTGCGTGCCGGTCCGTCCGGCTGGATGAACCTGCCTTCAGAGGCATTAGACTTTCTTATTTTCCGTAGAGCGGAACGGCAAAAAGGAATCCCTTCCCCGCTCTAGCGTCCCCCTTCCACTCTAGCATCCCCCTCCCCCACAATTACACTCCTCCCTATCTACATCAAATAAAAATATCTTATCCTGATCTAATCTATTTCTTCTGCCTCCGAATCAATCGCTCCCATTACCTGAATCGCTTCTTTTATCTTTTTTAAAAATAAAATCCCTGTTCCTATATCCGCAACGCCATTCCAAATAGCAGCGATTCCTATTACTCTTACCATAGTAGCAGCAGCAGTAAACGGATGAACCACAAGATAAAGCCCAATCGCTGCACTTGAAACAGCAATCAGCAAAACCCACCACCAACCGTTAAACTTTACCCGCATTAAATCAAACGCATGCTGCAGTTTTACTATACTGCTAATAATAATAGAAAGTCCTAGCAAAATAGGAAGCAAAGAAATAACCAATTCTGTCTTTAAAGATACAAAAACAGCCAGTACAAGATAAGTCAGACCAACTACAAAATCATTCCGCTGATAAGTTTTTAAAGTATCACTCTTAATATAAGTAAAAATATACCCTATCCCCACTACTCCAAGTATAAGGGCAAATGCATAACAAATCGTAAGCAGCGTAGTCTGAGGAAAGAACAGCAAAACAATACCAAGCAAAATGGATAAAATAGCTCCTACAAAGTAAATTTTTTTAAGTTCTTTAAAAATACTCATCATAAACACCTCACATAAAATATTTGCTACTATAACTAGCATTTTGATATATTATAACATAAAAGAATAAAATAAAATATTAAAATATTGTGAAACTTATAGGAAATTCCTTGTAAAAAAATAATCAAAATAAAAATACTAATCCGTCCCTTTTCCCTAACCAAAAAACTCTTATTACGAAAAGTGATTTATTTGTAACATTTCTCTTGACAACGAATTTTTAAAGTGATATATTTATCATATAACAAGACAAATATATCACTTTTGGAGGTTAAAAAATGAAGAAAAAAACTAAAGTTATAATTGGCATGGGTATCTTCTGTATCTTATCCATTCTCGTATCGATATGGTACGCTGTCACATTCAATGACTCCCGCCTTGTTGTTCCAACGGACTTTAAAAGCTACACCTTTCAGACAAAAGATTTACCAATGATTGTTTCGATTTCCCTTACTTGTATTTATGTCTTTGCCCTATTTTTTATTCACCTTGCCAACAATACAAAACGAACTGCAAAGACAAACACAACCCGCAAAGTAAACCCTAAATGGGGATTTCTAGGACTATTGGGCTTTTTAGGCTTTACCGGTTTTTGGACATATCAAACCACAGGCAATGTTTTTGCATTTCTATTTTTCCTATTTTTTGGATTCTTTGGATTTTTCTATGAAGGAAAAATGTCAGGAACCTTTATGGATGAACGCTTTCGTGAAAATGCAGCACATGCCCAACTAAAATCCTATAAAATTATTTTCTCAATCATCCAAATTACGTTAATCCTTCTCTGTCAGGGAAAACTATTCGGCAGTCTTGAATATACCTTAATTGCTACCATTATTATACTTTCTCTTACATCAGCATTAGGAATCTTTCTTCCTGAATATTTGTTATATCACTATGATCATGACGATCAGCTAAATGACAGTGAGGAATAAAACATGGCAGAATTTGAATGTAAATTAAAAAAATATCGGCAATTAAAAGATTTGACCCAAGAACAGTTAGCAGAACAAGTCGGAGTCCGTCGAGAGACAATTATGAGATTAGAAAAAGCACAATACAACCCTTCTCTTAAACTAGCAGTTGATATTTCAAGAGCGGTCGAAGCTCCTATTGAAGAAATTTTTATCTTTCCTTATCAGTAGCCGCTTTCCTCCCCTACAAGTCAAATCGGATATTCGCAATCCGCTTTGCTACTTGCTCATAACCTCATCAAGGAAGTCCCCCGCTTCTAAGCCGCCAAGGCGAAAGCGGGGGATTTCCTTGATGAGGTTAAAAACTGCCTGCCAAAAAAACAACCAAAAAGAAAAAGCGGAACAGGCAAACTGCCCTCCGCTCTTTCTAACGAAATCCTTATAAATTCAAAAATCTTAAAACCTCTTCGCTTAATCGAATAGGAAAGATTACTTCCCCTACTTGCATTTAGTTATTAATCAATTTATCACTTTCATTATTCCAGCTATACAGCTTCCGAATATCCTTTCCCACAACCTCAGAAGGATGCTCTGCATGCAGCTTCCGCATAGCCTTAAAGTGAGCCTGTCCGCCTGCTGCCGACATATCCAATAAGAACTCCTTCGCAAATGTTCCATCCTGAATATCAGCCAGAATCTTCTTCATCGTCTTCTTGGTCTCTTCTGTAATAATCTTAGGACCTGTTACATAATCTCCATATTCAGCCGTATTAGAAATCGAATATCTCATTCCCTCAAATCCAGACTGATAGATTAAATCTACAATCAGCTTCATCTCATGGATACACTCAAAATAAGCATTGCGAGGATCATATCCAGCCTCTACCAAAGTTTCAAATCCAGCCTGCATTAAAGCACAAACGCCGCCGCAAAGCACAGCCTGCTCTCCAAATAAATCCGTCTCTGTCTCAGTCCGAAATGTGGTTTCCAAAACTCCAGCACGTGCACCGCCAATTGCCAATGCATAAGCCAAAGCCATATCCAAAGCCTTTCCTGTTGCATCCTGATGAACTGCCACCAGACAAGGAACTCCCTTTCCAGCCTGATACTCACTTCTTACCGTATGTCCCGGTCCCTTTGGAGCAATCATTGTTACATCTACATCCTTAGGAGGCACAATCTGATTGAAATGAATATTAAATCCATGTGCAAACATCAGCATATTTCCTGCTTCCAAATTTGGCTCAATATCCTTTTTATACATAGCAGCCTGCAGTTCATCATTAATCAATATCATAATAATATCTGCTTTCTTTGCTGCTTCTGCTGCCGTATATACTTCAAATCCCTGTGCTTCTGCCTTTGCCCATGACTTGCTTCCCTCATAAAGTCCGATAATTACATTGCATCCAGACTCCTTTGCATTTAATGCATGAGCATGTCCCTGGCTGCCATAGCCAATTACTGCAATCGTCTTGCCTTCCAATAAAGATAAATTACAATCTTCCTGATAGTAAATCTTTGCCATTTTTCTTTCCTCCACACTTCTTATAAAAAATAATATAATATAAAAAATTTGCGTTATGCAAAAATGTATAACCTATCTTATTCAATTAAAATAGTGTCACAAACGCCTCTGGCAAGTCCGGTAATCCCCGTCCTTACAAGCTCCATAATCTTATATCCTTCCAGTAAATTAATAAAAGCAGCCACTTTTACCTGATTTCCTGTCAATTCCATCATCAGTGAATCCGGCGAAACATCCACAATTTTTGCCCGGAAGATATCCGCAATTGCAATTACCTGCTGTCTCTGCTCTGCAGTCACCGCTACTTTTACCAAAATCAACTCCCTGCAAACCGAAGCCCCATCCTTTAATTCCACAATCTCCTTTACATCTTCCAGCTTTGCAAGCTGCTTTTCAATCTGCTCAAGAATCTCGTCATTTCCGGTTACGACAACTGTCATTCTAGAATACCTAGGATCTTCTGTTACACCAGCCGACAAACTGTCAATATTATATCCTCTTCTGCTAAAAAGACCAGATACCCGGCTTAACACACCAGATGTATTCTCTACTAAAATAGATAATACCATTGTTCTCATCGCCAAACCACCTCTTCTCTTTTTGTTCCATTTCTTTCCACTTTAATCCTTTAATTACTGAAAGCTATAATACCAATATTTATTCCATTTGTCAATCATTTTTCCTGACTTAATAAGCGTTCCACCAGTCTTACCGCATCCGCCGCATCTTTCGAATACCCGTCTGCTCCGATTTCCTCTGCAAAACTCTCTGTAACCACCGCACCTCCAATCATAATTTTCGCCTTACATCCCTTTTCCTTTGCATAATCAATCACCTGTTTCATCTGCATCATAGTAGTCGTCATCAATGCAGAAAGTCCGATTACAGCCGCCTGTTCCCGAATTGCTGTTTCCACAATCTGTTCCTTTGGTACATCTTTCCCCAAATCAATCATTCGATATCCGTAATTCTTCAGCATCAATGTCACCAAATTTTTTCCAATATCATGGATATCTCCCTCCACAGTTGCCATAACAATCGTAGGAAGTTCCTTCCCCACAGTATTTTTTCCCAACATTGGCTCTAAATACTCAATCGCCGTTTTCATCGCTTCCGCCGAAGCAATTAGCTGAGGCAGAAAATAAATCTTCTTCTCAAATAACACGCCAACCTCATTAATCGCCGAAATTAACCATTCATTTAATATAGCGGAAGCCTCTGTTCCCTTCTCTAGTTCTTCCTTTACATGACTTACAATACCATCCCGATTTCCCTTCTTTACATCCTCATAAATCAAGGGCTGTTCCTTTCTCTTCTCCTCTTCTGATTCTTTCGGCTGTGCCAAGCGGTTCATCTGATTAATATATCGAATATCCGCCCCCTTTTTATTTAACAGCAAATCTGAAGCAAACGCCGCCTTCACCAATAATTCCTGCGAAGGGTTGGCTATCGCCATCGTCAATCCGCTGGCTATCGCCATTGTTAAAAAAGCACTATTAATCGCCTGCCGCTCCGGCAAACCAAAGGAAATATTCGAAAGTCCCGTAATCGTTGCTACTCCAAGAGACTCTCTGCAGTAACGAATCGTTTCCAATGTCTCTAATGCCGCCTTTGGATTTGCACCTATTGTAGCAACCAAACCATCCACTATCACATCTTCTTTCCTCATCCCCTGCCGAAGGGCTTCTTCCAATACGGTATGAATAATCGAAATCTTCTCCTCTAAATCTGCAGGCAGTCCCCGATCCGACAGAGGAAGCAAAATAAACATTGCCCCATACTTTTTTGCAATCGGAATCAGCCGTTCAAACTTCTCTTTCTCCAAAGAAATCGAATTAATCAAGGCACGTCCGGGATAAATCCGCAGTACCGCTTCCACAATATCTACATGACTAGAATCAATACAAAGCGGAAGGTTTATAGTACGGCTTACCTCATAAACTACCCTTTTCATCATCTCCATTTCATCAATTCCATTCATTCCCATATTGATATCTAAAATACTGGCACCTTTTTCCTCCTGCTCCAATGCCATCTCCAATACCCGATCTAAGTTTCCCTCTTTTAATTCCGCCTGCAGTGCTTTCTTTCCAGTCGGATTAATCCGCTCTCCAACAATTAAAAATTTCCCGTCTAAAGGAATTTCCACCGTCATCCGTTCCGAACAGAGCACCCGTCCCTGTGTTTCTTTTAACACAACCGGCTGCATCCCTTGTGTCTCCTCTTTCACCTTTCGAATAAACTCTGGTGTCGTTCCACAGCATCCGCCTACAATCGAAGCCCCGGCTTCTACCAATTCCTGCATATAACCAGCAAATGTATCCGCATCCATATCATAAACCGTCTGCCCTCTTTCATCCATCTTTGGCATCCCTGCATTTGGCTTTGCAATCAAAGGCACTGTTGCATATCGTCTCATCTCCTGAATAACAGAAATCATCGCATCTGGACCAACAGAACAATTAACTCCGACTGCATCCGCCCCCAAACTTTGCATAACAATCACTGCCGTAGCAGCATCTGTTCCAAATAATGTCCGTCCGTCCTCCTGAAAAGTCAATGTCACCATAACAGGTAATGTACAACATTCCCGCACCGCCAGTATGGCTGCTCTCGCCTCCTGAAGACTCATCATGGTTTCTACCACTAAAAGATCGACTCCTGCCTCAATCAAATATCCAATCTGCTCTTTATAAACATCCACCAATTCTTCAAACAGCAACGTTCCCATCGGATAAAGTTGTTCTCCAGTCATAGTAAGATCACCGGCTACCAATACGGCTCTATCCGCCTGAGCTGCTGTTTGTTTGGAAATTTTTGCCAATGAAATATTGATCTCCCGTGCTTGTTTTTCTAAACCATACTCTCTTAATTTTATTCGATTTCCCGAAAAAGTCGGAGCATATAAAATATCTGTTCCGGCTTCTATATATGCTTTCTGCAGTTCTTCTATTACTCCCTGATGTTCTAAAATCCACTGTTCAGGACAAACACCGGTCGGCATACCTGCACGCTGCAGATTGGTTCCTGTTGCCCCATCTAAATATAAAATATTTTTTTTCGCTAATTCTTTAAATTCTTCTCGTGTCATAATAAGTTTCCTTCCCAATCTAGATATTTTTCATGTCAGATGTTTTATATTTGTCTTACCCGGACGCCGGAAGCGAATGGTATCTGTATTCCGGGCCCGCTCTCGCTTAGAATTTCCTCGTAGCGGGCACATAAGGTGCTAAAACACAGCACCTAAGTGCCGACGGGAAATATGACCCTTCATACAGATACCATTCGCTTCCGGCTGTGCCTTCAAAAATATTCTAAAACAAATACTACAATAAAAATTTAACCCATCATCTTAATAATAATAATTACCTCAATAAAAGTTTAACCTGTTATCCTAATCATAAAAACTACCTTAATAAAAGTTTAATCTGTTATCCTAATCATAAAAATTACCTCAATAAAAGTTTAATCTGTTATCCTAATCATAAAAATTACCTCAATAAAAATTTAACCTGTTATCCTAATCATAAAAACTACCTTAATAAAAGTTTAACCTGTTATCCTAATCATAAAAATTACCTTAATAAAAGTTTAATCCGTTATCCTAATCATAAAAATTACTTCAATAAAAGTTTAACCTGTTATTCTAATCATAAAAATTACCTTAATAAAAGTTTAACCCGTTATTCTAATCATAAAAATTACTTCAATAGAATTTAACTCGTTACCTTAATAATAAAATTATCTCATAACTGCAAAAATACAGCAAACAACTCTTTCGCTTGAGATATACAGGATCCAGCAGGGGTGATTCTCTGCAGGGGTATTGCTTCCCGCCGGCACTTAGATGCTGTCTTTTAGCATCT
>CAJUEI010000136.1 GCA_910585255.1 uncultured Lachnospiraceae bacterium | reverse complement strand
TAGAATAGAAGAATTGGGGAATTCTTGGGAGCTGATTCTCTGCAATTATAAAAAGGGAATTCAGCCATCTGTTTTGCGTCCTTATGAGGCACGGATGTATTGGAGAAAGCGGAATCTTTAAGAATATCATGCTTAAAAAAGCCGGGAGAAAAGGAAGATGGAAATCAAAATTTCAGTAAGAAATTTAGTGGAATTTATTATGAAAAGTGGGGATATCGATAATCGAGGAGGAAGTCTGGCGGAGAAAGATGCGATGCAGGCGGGAAGCCGGCTGCATCGTAAGATTCAGCGGCAGATGGGGGCTGGATATCGGGCAGAGGTTAAAGTGTCGGAACGGTTTGCTTTTGATAGGTATCAGATTTGGATAGAAGGAAGAGCAGATGGTATTTTTGAAGAAGAGAATATTTCTGTAATTGATGAGATAAAGGGGATCTATAAAGATCTCCGGTTTTTAACAGAACCGGCGGCGGTTCATCAGGCACAGGCGATGTGTTATGCTTATTTTTATGCAAAGCAGAATCAAAAAGAAACGATGCGGGTACAGTTGACCTATGTGCATATTCCTACAGAGGATATCCGGCGTTTTCAGAAAGAGTATTCCTTTGAGGCATTAGAGGAATGGTTTGAACTGCTTTTAACGGAATATAGGAAGTGGGCAGATTATCAGATAGCGGCAGAAGAGGAACGGAATCGCAGTATTAAAAAGATAGAGTTTCCGTTTGTATATCGTCCCGGGCAGAGGGATTTGGCAGTGAGCGTATATCGGACAATTGCAAGGGAGAAAACATTGTTTATTCAGGCACCTACCGGAGTAGGAAAGACGATTTCTGCTATATTTCCGGCAGTAAAGGCAGTTGGAGAACAATTAGGAGAAAAGATTTTTTATTTGACAGCAAAGACTATTACCAGAACGGTTGCAGAGGAAGCATTTGATTCTCTTCGAAAACAGGGACTTTCTTTTAAGACGGTTACGATTACCGCAAAAGAAAAGATTTGTTTTATGAAGGAGAAGGACTGTAATCCGACTGCTTGTCCCTACGCACAGGGACACTACGATCGGGTTAATGATGCCGTTTATGATTTATTAGTAAATGAAGAAAGTATCAATCGGGAGAAGATAGAGGCTTATGCAGGAAAGCATCGTGTATGTCCGTTTGAGATGTGTTTGGATGTAACGAATTGGGTGGACGGGATTATCTGTGATTATAATTATGTCTTTGATCCTAGTGTGCGGCTGCGGCGTTATTTTGCAGAGGGAAGCGGCGGGGATTATCTGTTTTTAGTAGATGAGGCACATAATCTAATTGAACGGGCACGGGAGATGTTTAGTGCTTCTTTGGTAAAAGAAGAGTTTCTTTCTATTAAGCGGCAGATGGTAGGGTATAGCGATTCTATTATAAAGGATTTAGAAAAATGTAATCGAATATTTTTGGAGTGGAAGCGAAGCTGCGAGGAATATGAGGTTTTGCCCAATGCGGGAGTTTTAGTGGATTATTTGATGCAGCTGACAGGAGATATTGAGAATTTTTTAGAGGAACAGAGACAGAGAGAATTTGCAGGGAGGGAGGCTTTATTAGAATTTTACTTTCAAGTAAAAAAGTTTCTTGCGATTCAGGAGCTGGTGGATGAAAGTTATCGAATCTATACAGAACATACGGAAGATGGGATGTTTCGGATTAAGCTGTATTGTATTCATACTGCACATAATCTGCAGGAATGTTTAAAAAAGGGGAGAAGTACCATATTTTTTTCGGCTACATTGCTTCCGATTCTGTATTATCGGGAATTGTTAAGTGGGAATCCAGAGGATTATGCGATTTATGCGGAGTCTCCTTTTCAGCAGGAAAAACGGCTTTTGCTGGCAGCGGCAGATGTCAGCAGTCGGTATACCCAGAGAACCGATTCGGAATATCGGCGGATTGCAGCCTATATTCGGGCGGTGACAGAGAGCAGAATCGGTAACTATATGGTGTTTTTTCCGTCTTATTCATTTTTGGAGCAGACGGTTCTGTTTTTTCAGAAACAGAAGGCAGAGACGACACGGCTTGTGCTGCAAAGTTCCAATATGAGTGAACAAAAAAAAGAAGAATTTTTAGCTGCTTTTAAGGAAGAAGCAGAAAAGAAACAAACTCTGGTCGGGTTTTGTGTATTGGGAGGAAGCTTTTCAGAGGGAATTGATTTAAAGGCAGAACAGTTGATTGGGACAGTGATAGTGGGAACCGGACTACCGCAGATTTGTAATGAACGGAAGATTTTAAAGGAATATTATGACGAAAGAGGAGAGAATGGATTTAACTTTGCTTATCGGTTTCCTGGAATGAATAAAGTACTGCAGGCGGCGGGAAGAGTCATACGGACAGATGAAGATCGAGGGGTGATTCTTTTATTGGACAATCGTTTTTTTGAGTCTGCGAATCGGGTTTTATTTCCCAAAGAATGGAGTGATTTTAGACAGACCCGGTTAGAATGGATTGAGGGGCAGATAGAGACGTTTTGGAAAGAGCAGACCAAAGGAGAAGGATAGAAGGAAAATGGATATTAATTATGAATTGTATAAAGTGTTTTACTATGTAGCAACGTTATTGAGTTTTTCCGAAGCATCTAAAAAGCTGTTTATTTCTCAGTCGGCAGTCAGTCAGTCAATTAAAGTATTAGAAAAGAAGTTAAATCGCAGGTTGTTTACCCGAAGTACAAAAAGAGTACAGCTTACGCCGGAGGGAGAGATTTTATTAAAACATGTGGAGCCAGCAATGAATCTGCTGCAGCGGGGGGAAATGCAGTTAATGGAAGCAGATTCTTTAAATGGAGGGCAGCTGCGGATTGGTGCAAGCGATACGATTTGTCATTATTATCTGCTGCCTTTTTTAAAGCAGTTTCATCAAGAATATCCTAATGTGCATATTCGGGTATCCAATCAGACTTCGATTCGATGCGGAGAGATGTTAGAGAATGGACAGATGGATTTTATTATTGTTAATTATCCCAATCCGGTTTTACATAATATCAGTCTGATTAAAACAGTAAAAGAGTTTCAGGATGTCTTTTTGGCAGGAGAAAAGTATCGGGAATTAAAAGGAAGAGAGGTTGCTTTGGCAGAGATAGCGAAGTATCCGATTTTAATGCTGGATCGCAGAAGTACGACCAGTGAGTTTTTACATATGATTTTTCAAAAATATCAGTTAGATCTTGTGCCGGAGATTGAGATTAGCAGTAATGCGTTGCTAATTGATCTGACAAGGATAGGGTTAGGGGTTACTTTTATACCCGATTATTGTATACCGCAGACAGAAGAAGTATTTGCCGTTCGGTTAAAAGAAAAATTGCCTCGCCGGAAACTGGTAGCCGTCTATAACGAAAAATTGCCTTTGTCTCAGGCAGCAGCGTATTTTTTAGAGATGTTAAAGTGAGAAAATAAAAGAAATTGTATTGATACAGAGGAGATCAGGATATGCCACAAGAAAAAGAAGAGAGAACAGAAGAAAGAAAAGAAAAAAAGAAATTAGCAGCAAAAAAAGAGAGTATAAAGAAAGCAGATACAGAAATAAAAATAGAAAAGGAATCAGGAATGGAACCAGAAATAGAACTGAAACCGGAAATAAAAATAGAAATACAAAGAAAACAGCCGGAGAAAAAGAAAATAAAGCAGAGCGAAAAAAAGAAACCAACTGTCAGACAAAAACAGACAGAAAAGAAACTAGACTTTATGGAACAAAAAGAGACAGTGGTTTTAAACCAGACCATAAAACAAGAGGAAGAGAATAGGGCTGTTGATAAAAAGCCAGTAAAAAGAGAGGAACTGCCAATTTATTTATTATAGGCAGCAAAAAAAGAGAGCAAAAAGTTTGCTTTTTATTAGAATAAAAAATATGTATTTTTATAGAAAGTTTTTATAAAAGTCATGGAATCTACATTTTTTTTGTAGTATATTGAAAGAGTATGAATCGGAGGAGTTCATACTCTTTCTATTTAAAACTTTATTTAAAATTTGGTTTAAAATTTTATTTAACCTATTTTTTGCAGCCAAGAGAAGAGGAAAAGAAAATGACAAAGAGGCAGAAAAAAGAAAACCGAGAATTGATTTTATCGGGAAATTTGATAACAGCAATTTTAACGTTGTGTATCCCAATTGTAATCAATAGTTTTATTCAGACGATGTATAACTTGACAGATACCTATTGGCTGGGTAAAATCGGAACGGATCCAATGGCAGCGATTACATTGGTAACACCGGTACAAAATATTGTCGTAAATTTTGGAAGTGGAATTACTACGGCAGGAGCGATCCTAATTTCTCAGTATATTGGAGCTGGGAATAAAGCAGATGCAAAAAGAATGGCGGAACAGATTTTTCTCTGTTCGATGTTATTTTCTTTGCTTTGTGCCGGGATTTGTTATCTTGCGACTCCTAGCATTGTCAGTTGGCTTGGGGCAGAAGGAGCGGTGCAGAAGCTGAGTGAAACTTATCTTCGAATTGTAATTTTGGATATGCCGTTTTTGTATTTGATCAATATTTTTACTGCCGTTCATCAGTCGCAGGGGGATACCATGCGTCCGATGCTTTTGAATTTATTTGGAATTATTTTAAATATGATTTTTGATCCATTATTTATGCTGGGGCTGGATATGGGGATAGCAGGAGCGGCATTTGCTACACTGCTTGCAAAAGTTCCTTGTGCAGGGATTGCCTTTTTTGCACTTTCTAACAGAAAAAAAGAGATTTTTATTGATTTAAAGGATCTGCATTTTGAAAAAGAAAAGCTGTTAAGTATTGTACAGATTGGGTTTCCGACCGCTTTAGGAGGAAGTACCATGCAGTTGGGGTTTCTGTTGATGACTAGAAATGTCTATCGCTATGGCACGTTGTCAGTAGCGGCTTATGGGATTGGAAATCGAATCAATAGTTTGATTACTATGCCCTCTAATGCGATGGGATCGGCTACCGGAACGATTGTAGGACAAAATATGGGAGCAGGGCAGATTGATAGAGTACAGCGGACCTGTATTTTGGCAAGGCGGATGACAGTGATATTTCTTTTTATTGGGGGGTTGATTTTGTCTAGAGATTTTGTAGCTGATAAAATTGTACGAATTTTTTCGAAAGATGAAGCAGTGATTCCCCTTGCAGTAGAGTATTTAAGTATATTGGCGATATGCTGCTGGACAAACGGATTTTATAATGTACATACTGGACTTTTTCAGGGAACGGGACATACTATGATTACGATGGCGGTAGATGTATCACGGCTATGGGTCTTTCGATTTTTGGTTCTTTTTATCTGTGAAACAGTTTTTCAGATGGGAGTGCAGAGCATTTGGTATGCTGTTGTTATCAGCAATGCTTCTTCGGCACTTTTATTGTGGGTACTCTATCGAACCGGATTGTGGAAGAAAAATAAAGTAAAAATAAAAAAGGAAAGAGCAGAAGGATAGAAAGATTTTCAAATAGGAGGCAGAAAGATGGAAGGGAAGCTGTACTTTCGTAGGACAGAGGAAAGAGATTTAGATGCAGTAATAGAGATTGTAGATGCAGCAAAAGAATATCTAAGGCTGCAGGGGATTCCGCAGTGGCAGGACGGATATCCCAATCGAGAAAGCTTTTATAAAGATATAGAAAGAGAAATTTCTTATGTATTAGAAGAAAATGGGAAAATACTTGGAACAATAGCGATTGATCTAGAAGGCGACAGAAATTATAATTGGATTTATGAAGGAAATTGGCTTTCAGAAAAGCAGCCTTATGCGGCAATTCACCGAGTAGCAGTAGATGCCGAAAGAAAGGGAAGCGGGCTTGCTGGAAAGATGATAGAAGAAGCCGTAAAGTTATGTTTAGAAAAGGGGATCTTTAGTATTAAAAATGATACACATCGTTTGAATCAGTCTATGCAGAGAATGTTGGTAAAAAATGGGTTTGTCCGCTGCGGGATTATTTATTTAGAAAATGGAGAAGAAAGAATAGGATTTGAGCGGATTTTATCGTTTCGTTAAAAATATACAAAAAAAGGTATTTTTCTAGTTACAAATCTAAAAAGATATGCTATAATAAAATATAGTTACACCGAGTAATGCAGCAATTTCTATAAAGAATACTGCATAATATCATTATTTTAATGTATTTAGGAGGTACGTATGTCAAAGAAAAATGTTATGGTCGGACAGTCCGGTGGACCGACAGCAGTAATCAATTCCAGTCTGGCAGGTGTTTATAAGGTAGCAAAGGACAGAGGAGCTGATACCGTATATGGGATGCTTCATGGAATTCAGGGTTTATTGGAAGAGAAATATGTAGATTTATCGGAGCATATCCATACGGATTTGGATATTGAGTTATTAAAACGCACACCGTCTTCTTTCTTAGGTTCTTGCCGTTATAAGCTGCCGAATAGCAAGGACAAGCCAGAGATTTATGAAAAGATATTTGATATCTTAAACAAACTGGAAATTGATTCTTTCTTCTATATTGGTGGAAACGATTCAATGGATACCATCAATAAGCTGTCAGATTACGCACTGGAGAAAGGAAGCAAAATTCATTTTATTGGTGTTCCAAAGACAATCGATAATGACCTTGCTGTAACAGACCATACACCGGGCTTTGGCAGTGCAGCAAAGTTTATCGGTACAGTTACAAAAGAAGTGATTCGGGACGGATTAGTTTACGATGCGAATGTAGTTACCGTTATGGAAATTATGGGACGTAATGCCGGATGGCTGACTGGAGCAGCCGCACTTGCAAAATGTGAGGACTGTGAAGGACCAGATTTACTCTATCTTCCTGAAGTAGAATTTGATGTACAGAAGTTTGTAGATAGTGTAAAAGAGATTATGAAGACAAAGCGTTCGATTATTGTAGCCGTATCGGAAGGGATACGTTTAGGAGACGGTCGTTATGTCTGCGAATTGACAGATGCGGCAAGTCAAGTTGACTCCTTTGGGCATAGAACATTAGCAGGTGCAGCAAGATTCCTTGCAAATACGATTGCAAAAGAGTGTGGATGTAAGACCAGAGCAATTGAATTTGCAACACTGCAAAGATGCGGTTCCCATATTGTATCCCGTGTGGATATCACAGAGGCTTTCCAGGTTGCAGGTGCGGCGGTTAAGGCAGCATTTGAAGGGGAAACAGGAAAGATGATTACATTAAAGAGAGAATCCAGTGATCCATATATTTGTACAACAGATATTTATGATATCCATGAAATTGCCAATGTAGAAAAGAAGGTTCCAAGAGAGTGGATTAATGAGGAAGGCAATTATGTAACACCAGAATTCCTTAATTATATCAGACCTTTGATTCAGGCAGAATTAACCCCTATTATGACAGATGGTCTTCCAAGACATCTGACCATGTTTGTAAAGAGATAAGATTGTAGTACAAGAAGATCTAGGATACAAAACCGTATCTTAGATCTTCTGATTTTGTATACTTTTGCTATTTACGATTTGTGTTGGATATAGTATAGATATAGTATTAATGAAAGTAAAAGAGAAAACAATTAGAAGGAAAAAATGAAACAAAGAAAGGGAGAAAAAAATGAAAGAATTTGAAGGCTATCAATATAAAGAAAAGGGTATTTGTGCACCGCAGGGGTTTCGGGCAAACGGATTAAACTGCGGTTTAAATCCGGTAAAGGAAAAAAACGACTTATGTTTATTAGTCAGTGACAGAGAATGTGATACTGCTGCTGTCTATACCCAAAATAAAGTAAAAGGTGCCCCGATTCTTATTACAAAGAAGCATCTTTTCGCATCGAACGGAAAGGCACAGGCGGTTATTGCAAATTCGAAAAATGCAAATACCTGTAATCATGACGGAGAGGAAAAAGCAGAACAGATGTGCGTACTTGCAGCAAAAGCACTTGGAATTCAGACAGAAAAGGTGCTGGTAGCTTCCACCGGCGTAATTGGACAGGTACTTCCGATAGAGCCGATAGAAGCGGCAATACCGGAATTGGTAAAAGGGCTTTCTTATGATGGAAATGAGAAAGCCGTACAGGCAATTATGACAACCGATACGATACCAAAACAGGTAGCAGTGGAATTTGTGGCAGAGGGAAAAACCGTTCGAATTGGTGGAATGGCGAAGGGAAGCGGGATGATTCATCCGAATATGGCGACAACACTTAATTTTATAACAACCGATTTGGCGATTACATCTGATCTGATACAGAAGGCATTGCAGGAAGTGGTTGCGGTTACTTATAATTGTCTCAGTATTGATGGGGATACTTCTACTAATGATATGGTCTGTGTGATGGCAAATGGTATGGCAGAAAATAAAAAAATTACAGAAGAAAATCAGGCATATCAGATGTTTAAACAGGGACTTTATATTGTTATGATGAATCTGACACGGATGCTTGCCAAGGATGGAGAGGGAGCCACAAAATTATTGGAGTGTATCTGCAGCGGAGCTCCTGATTGGAATACAGCAATTACTGTAGCAAAGAGTGTGATCGTTTCTCCATTGTTTAAATGTGCGATGTTTGGAGAGGACGCTAATTGGGGGAGGATTCTCTGTGCAGTCGGAAATGCAAAAGCAGAGTTTGCGATTGATCTGGTAGAGGTAAAGCTATGTTCTTCTGCAGGAGAGTTGCTGGTCTGCCAGGACGGAAGCGGAGTGGCATTTTCAGAAGAATTTGCTCAAACTGTACTAAAAGAGGACGAAATACAGATTTTAATTGACTTAAAACAGGGAGAGGCAGCGGCTACTGCTTGGGGGTGTGATTTGACATACGATTATGTAAAGATTAATGGAGATTATCGAAGTTAGAAAGTAGAAGATATCTTTTGACAGAAAATAGTTATTAAAAAAGGTGCATGGTATGGAGGATCAGATTACTTCTTATATACAGCGGTTTGTCCGGGAACATGTAAAAGCCGGGGATTTTTGTATTGATGCTACAGCAGGGAATGGGAAAGATACGCTGCTGCTTTGTCAGTTGGCTGGGAAAAGCGGCAGGGTATTGGGGTTTGATATTCAGATGTTGGCATTAGAGCGGACAAGAAAATTATTGGATTGCTATCAATGTAAAGCAGAACTTATTTTGGAATCTCATGTAAAGATGGGGGATTATGCCAAAGAGGATTCTGTAGATTGTATTATGTTTAATTTTGGATATTTGCCAAGGGGGGATCATAAGATCTGTACAAAGCCAGAGAGCAGTGTTGCGGCAGTGGAAGCAGGACTGTCCCTTTTAAAGCCAGGCGGAATGATGACATTGTGTATTTATAGTGGACGAGACAGCGGATTTGAGGAGCGGGATGCGTTGCTTTCTTATTTAAAAATATTGGATGAGAAGAGATATCTTGTGATTTTAAGCTGTTATTACAACCGGGGAAATCATCCACCGATTCCGATAGTGATAAAAAAATTGAGATAAGAAATGGCTGTGAATAGAAAAATTACAATTATTTATAATCTTAGATATGATATTGATATAGTAATAGAATATTCTTTTGAAGAAACAGTAAAAATCTAGTGGTTTGTAAAGGATATTATAGTATTTGATCTTCATCAGAAGGAATATATTGAGCAACTTCTTCAATACGACAGTTAAGAATACGACATAAATCATTGATAGTAGTCATATTCATAGGTTTGTTTTTTCTAAGTTTATCGATAATTGCACTGGAAATACGATGTTTATGAATAAGAGTATAAGTAGTTTCGGGTGAATTTTTTAATGTATTCCAAAAAGGGCTATAGTCAATCATATGAATACCTCCATGTGATAGTATTAGAATACTTTATAGTTTTATAATTGACTATAGTCAGTAAGATAACTATAATAAAGCGAAGGGATAAGAAGGAAGAACGATATATAATATAGAAATTACACATTTTGAAATGAAATTTGATAATTCCTCAAATTTTAATTCTTTCTGTTACTGTTACGCAGCCGAAACGGCAAGACATATAAGAACATGAACTTATTAAGCACAAGAAAAGGCGGTACAGCCCTTATAATCGGAGCGATACCGCCTAATTTAAAATTGCTTCCTTGTAACAGGAAGCCTTTGATTTGCAACGTTTTTTATATAAATTTAAGCAATAAAAAAACAGCTCGTAGGGGAATCGAACCCCTGTTTCCGCCGTGAGAGGGCGGCGTCTTA
>CAJUEI010000135.1 GCA_910585255.1 uncultured Lachnospiraceae bacterium | reverse complement strand
ACACACCCCTTTTTTGCCATCAGAAGATGGCAAAAATCCTAGGGATCGACAGAAGCATAAGACTTTCTAACTTTCCTCCGAAGTCACAGCAGCAAGATACCGTTTCCCCGCTCTGGCTGTTTCTTCCTGTTGGTAGAGATGGAAAATGGCGGGCAGGTTGGGTGTTTTTTATGATAAATGATTTTTGTGAAGAATTGTTTTATTTGAGTTGGGATTGTATTGTGGTAGGAATGGAAGTTTGTAGGGAAGAGTAATTGTTGATATTGTTGGGGGTGTATTGTGGTAGGAATAGAAGTTTGTAGGGAAGAGTAATTGTTGACATTGTTGGGGGTGTATTGTGGTAGGAATGGAAGTTTGTAGGGAAGAATAATTGTTGGGATTGTATTATGGTGTGAAAGGAGGAGAAAGATGAAAAAGTATTTGAGGATTTTGATTGTATTTTTGCTGTCGGTTTTGTTGGGGGCTTGCGGAGCTGTAGATTCTCAGGTTTTTATAGAGAGGACAAATCCAGTTTTAGATACTTCTGTGGGAAATTTTGGGACAGAAGATTTTGGAACGGAAGAAGAGACAACTGAATATGCCGGGGAGATAGGTGAGGATAATCGTAGGGAGACGATTGAAGAGGATACGAAAGAGAGTACAGAAGAAGTACTGGATTTGACAGAGGCGGCTGGGGTAGCAGAAGATGGGGTTTATTCTTCGAAAGAAGAGGTTGCCGAGTATCTTTATTTGTATGGACATCTGCCTTCGAATTATATGACAAAGAAGGAGGCTGAGAAGTTGGGATGGAAAGGCGGGTCTTTGGAGGATTTTGCCCCTGGGATGTGTATTGGCGGAAATCGGTTTGGAAATTATGAGGGGCTTTTGCCAGAGAAAGAGGGGCGGTTTTATACAGAGTGTGATATTGATACAATGGGGGCGAAAAAGCGGGGAGCGAAACGGATTGTGTTTTCTAATGATGGATTGATTTATTATACAGAAGATCATTATCAGTCTTTTGAGCTTTTGTATGGGGAGGAGTAAGAATGAATATTTGTGTTTTAGATGGGAGAGAGATTAGAGACAGAGAGATGCTGCATGATAGTTTAGCGGTTTCTTTGCATTTTCCCTATTGGTATGGCAGAAATTTAGATGCTCTTTATGACTGCTTAACGGATCTTGGGGAAGAGACAGAAATTCGGTTTTTGTGGAAAAGTGTGATGGAGACTTATCTTGGAGAGTATGTCACGTCTTTATTGGGAGTGATTGCTAGGGCGGCGGAAGAAAATCCTAAGATCATATGGAAGGTGGAGGAAGAAGAGAGAGGATAGAAAATGGGCTGTTGTATAAGGTGTGATGCTTTATATGGCGGCTTTTTGTTTTTTGGGTTGATTGGAAAACACTTGACATTATAAAATCAATCGGATAGAATTTCAATGGTGTATAGAAAGGGAAAAGGTTAAGAGAAATGTATAATGAAATTGATTTAGATAAAATAGATATTAATTTAAAGCCTCCTATGGAGGAACCTGCCCGCCAGTATTATTTTATGGCAAGATGTCGGGAGTGGGTTCGGGAGTTTGAACGGAAAAACGGACGCCGTCCGACTGCGTTTATTCAGACTTTTGGATGTCAGATGAATTCACGGGATTCGGAAAAGCTATTGGGGGTGCTTAGGACAATTGGATACCAGGAGGCGGATTCGGAGAAAGCGGACTTTGTGTTGTATAATACTTGTACAGTACGGGAAAATGCAAATCAGAAAGTGTATGGGAAACTTGGCTTTTTGCAGACTTTAAAGAGAAGAAATCCTAAGATGAAAATTGCGGTCTGCGGCTGTATGATGCAGGAAACAGATGAAATAGAGACGATAAAGCGAAGTTATCGCTTTGTGGATATTGTATTTGGAACGCATAATATTTATAAACTGGCGGAGTTATTGGATAAGCAGATACAGACAGAAAAGCAGACGATTGATGTGTGGGAAGATACGGCGGAAATTGTAGAGGACTTGCCGAACCAGCGGAAGTTTCCTTTTAAGTCTGGAGTAAATATTATGTTTGGCTGTAATAATTTTTGCAGTTATTGTATTGTGCCTTATGTGCGGGGGCGGGAACGCAGCAGAAATCCAGAGGATATTGTAGCGGAAGTAGAACGGCTTGCGGCAGATGGCGTAGTAGAGGTAATGCTGTTGGGACAGAATGTGAATTCTTATGGGAAGACATTAAAGGAACCGGTTTCATTTGCACAGCTTTTGCAGAGGGTGGAAGCAGTGGAGGGAATTGAGAGAATTCGCTTTATGACACCTCATCCAAAGGATTTGTCGGATGAATTGATTGCTGTGATGGCTCAGTCTCAGAAGATATGTAAGCAGATTCATCTGCCGATTCAGTCTGGAAGTACGGAGATTTTAAAGAAGATGAACCGGCATTATACAAAAGAGCAGTATTTGGGATTAGTGGAGCGAATTCGGGCGGTGATGCCGGATATTTCTATTACGACTGATATTATTGTTGGGTTTCCCGGAGAGACGGAAGAGGACTTTTTGGAGACTTTGGATGTGGTAAGGCGGGTTCGCTATGACAGTGCATTTACTTTTATTTATTCTAAGCGTTCGGGTACTCCTGCGGCTGAAATGTTGGAGCAAGTGCCGGAGACGGTGGTAAAGGAGAGATTTGAGCGGCTTCTTTTAGAAGTACAGAAAATTTCTTCTGAGTTGACAGGAAAGGATGTTGGAAAGACAGAACTGGTTTTGGTAGAGGAGCAAAATGCACAGAATTCTGAGATGGTAACAGGGCGGTTAAGTAATAATATGATTGTGCATTTTCCGGGAGGAACAGAGCTGATTGGGAAAATACTGCCAGTAAAACTAATAGAAGCGAAAGGATTTTATTATATTGGAGAGCAAGAGCAAAAGTAAGAGTAAGAGTAAGAGCAGATAGATTATAGATAAAACAAATAAATAAAAGAGAAAGCGGATAAAAATAGAAAGGATAGAAGATGATTCGAACAGTTGTATTTGATTTAGGTAAGGTTTTGGTGGAATTTCATCCAATAGAAGGAATGAAAAAGCTGGGATTTTCAAAAGAGGTAATGGAACGGTTTCAGAGTAATATTTTTTCTGGCTTATGGGAACAGTGTGATGCAAAACCAATTGGAAAGGAGGAAATCCGGGATTTATTTAAAAGGGCTGTTCCGGGGTTGGAACGGGAAGTAGATTTTTTGTGGGATCATATTACGGTTGTAACGGGAGTATATGACTATTCTCATCAGTGGATTTTAGATTTAAAACGAAGAGGATATCAGGTTTTTATTCTTTCTAATTATGGGCAGCAGGCATTTGAAGCAAATGCAAAGGTTTATCCGTTTTTAAAAGATGTGGATGGAATGGTGATTTCTTATCAGGTAGAGATGGTAAAGCCGAATCCTAAAATTTATCAATATCTGGCGGAAAAGTATCAGATTAAACCGGAGGAAGCTGTTTTTTTAGATGATCGAAAAGAAAATGTAGATGGAGCAGCCGCTTGTGGATTTTCCGGGATTGTATTTGAAAATTATAAACAGGCAAGGGAGGAATTAGAGCGGCTGCTGAGGGAATAGAGTTAGTCCCACCAAAAAAACCAGGTTGAGGATTGATAGATAGCATGGGCGATGTCGGCAAGGGTACCGGTTGCAGTACATTGATCGAGACAGTCTGGACAGAATACATAGTGTTCTTTTGCAATTTCATATGCGGTCTGTTTTTCCTGAATGGGGTGTTCTATTAAAAATTCCATTGTATCATGGGAGAGGACTGCGGGAACGGCACCGCATTGTTGGTACCATTTTTTACAGATTGCCAGCATTTCCGGTGCATTTGGACATTGGTTCCAGCCTCCGATTGGTACCCATGCAATGACTTCCCAAGGATTGGTAACAGGAATTTCAAATAAAATGGTTTCGTCAATATAGTCCTTCCCTCGGAATCCGATAAAGGAAGTGAGGAAAGGGTTATATTTTTTTGGGGGTTTGCTGTCGGAATCAGAGGCAGTTTCTTCTTTTAGTAATTCTGTAAAATTTTTGCCTTTGCCGTAGATTCCATACCAAGTTTTCAAATGATTTTCCGACTCGTGATACCAAGTTTTTAGGAGTTCTTCTCCATTTAGGTTTTTTTGCAGGATGGATTCTTTTGACTGCGTTTTTGTTGATGGGAGTTCTCTTGCTAATATATGGTCTGCTACTACTAAAATGGGGGTAAAGCCTTCTTTTTTTCCTCTTAGAAGTGCTTCTTGGTAGGCTTGGTTTACTTCTTCTGGGGTGGAGGTTTCTAAGAATACTTGATGGGGACAGTTTATTGCTTGAATAATAGCTTGAATTGAGTCATTATAGATTGGTGAGGGCATGTTTTTTCTCCTTGTCTTTATTTGATGATATCGTAATATTTTTCTGGATTTTTGTCAATATTATTTTGGGGAAGAGAAGGGGGAATTGGAGGTTGGGGTGGGGAGAGGGGGACGCTAGAGTTTGGAAGTAATTCCTTTCCGCTGTTCCGCTCTCTGGAAAGTAAGAAGTTCTAAGACTTCTGAATTTACATTTTTCCAGCCGGACGGAGCGGCACGCAATTCGCCTCTGCAGGAGGCTAAACACGTGCCTTTTTTTGTCATCAGAAGATGACAAAAAATCCTAGAGGATTGACAGAAGTCTAAGAACTTCTAACTTTCCTACGAAGTCACAGCGGAAAGGAATTACTTCCAAACTCTGGCTGTTTCTTTCTGTTGGTAGCTCTGTTTTTTACCTGATATTTTAACCTCATCAAGGAAGTCTCCCGTTTCTAAGCTGTGAAGGCGAAAGCGGTGGGTTGGGACTTCCTTGATGAGGTTATGAGCAAGTAGCGAAGCGGATTGCGAATATCCGATTTGACTTTATCACAAAAAACCGAAAAAACGATAACCGTGTTGGTTAGTTCATTATACAAATTCAACTGGTGGTAGAAAATTAAAATATATGAATAGCAATTCCGTTGCATTTTAGATAAAACATAGTACAATTTCTATACAGAACGTACCCATGACAGGGTAGCGGTTTCCTAATTTATTCCTGGTTATTTAGAATACATAAGAAATTTTTTAATTAAGTACAAAAAATACAAAAAATATGGTCTTTCTTGTCTGATTTACAGAAGAGGCAGTGCCCGTAAGGACATTTTATCTTATCTGGATTGAAAGAGTGACCAATTCTAGATTCCATTTCATTCAGAAGGGCAGTATGAGAGGTAAGTGCAGTGAAAGTGGCTGCTCTTATGTCAAAAACTGCTGTCATTGTAACCACTTTTCGGAACGAGGCAGTAGGAGAGTTAAAGTATCGAAGACATTTTTTTATGTGTCATAAGAACATAAGCACAATTCTTGTATAATCTCAATAGGTTTCTTTTCTGTAATTTCATATAGCTTTTGAATGATATCAGGAGTTCCATCATAAAATTGTATTTGACAGCTTGCATAATAATCCTGCCAGGCATTAGCGATTGGCTGCCTTTTAAATTTCGGAAAGAAGCATAACACAGTTGCTCTATATCTTATTACAGAATCTGGCTCAATTACCTTATTGTTGCTCTGCAGTAGAAGGGAGAAAAAATTATAAGTATATTGTGGTAGAAACAGCCAGAGTATGGTATTTGGGCACTGTGACTTCGGAGAAAAGTTAGAAGTTCTTAGACTTCTGTCGATCCTCTAGGATTTTTTGTCATCTTCTGATGACAAAAAAAGGCACGTGTTTAGCCTCCTGCAGAGGCGAATTGCGTGCCGTTCCGTCCGGGTGGATGAATATAGATGCAGAAGTCTTAGAACTTCTTACTTTTCGGAGAGCGGAACAGTGTCCAAATACCATACTCTGGCGTCCTCCCCAAATTTCCCAAACGATTCCGTTTGTTAAACCAGTTAGGATATAAATTTACACAATTTGATATAGCAAAAAAGATAGATTCCTTTCTTTTTCTATGATATAATAGAAGAACAGAAAAAGAAGATAGTTATATTACTTACAGTCTATAACAGGATAATTTGATAAAAATTAAGAAAAGGAGCAAGAAATTGTGGCACAATTAACACCAATGATGCAGCAGTATATGGAAACAAAAAAACAGTATCCCGACTGTATTTTGTTTTACCGTTTGGGTGATTTTTATGAGATGTTTTTTGAAGATGCACTGACTGTTTCAAAGGAACTAGAGATTACACTAACTGGCAAAAACTGCGGATTAGAAGAGCGAGCACCGATGTGCGGTGTTCCTTATCATGCAGTGGATGCCTATTTAAATCGGTTGGTAAAAAAGGGATATAAGGTTGCCATCTGCGAACAGATGGAGGATCCACGGCAGGTAAAGGGGATTGTAAAGCGGGAGGTAATTCGGGTAGTAACACCCGGAACTACCATTAGTACGGAGGCTTTGGATGAGTCGAAAAACAATTATTTGATGTCAGTTGTCTATATAGATGATGTATATGGAATCTCTATTGCAGATATTACAACGGGTGATTATTATGTAACAGAGGTCAATTCTTTGCGGGCTTTGTTTGATGAAATACATAAATTTCAGCCTTCTGAAATGATCTGTAATCAAGCATTTTATGTAAGCGGTGTTGATATAGAGGAGATTCGGGGACACTATGGAATTGCCGTTTCTTCTTTGGATTCGTGGTATTTTGACGAAGAGACTTGTACTCGCTCTTTAAAAGAGCATTTCCATATGGTAAGCCTAAACGGACTTGGATTAGAGTCATATGACTGCGGTATAATTGCGGCAGGTTCTTTGCTTTTATATTTACTGGAAACACAGAAAAATTCTCTGCCTCATTTAACCACATTGATTCCATATTCTACCGCAAGATATATGCTGATTGATACTTCTACCAGAAGAAATTTGGAATTGGTGGAGACGTTAAGAGAAAAGCAGAAAAGAGGTTCTCTGCTTTGGGTATTGGATAAAACGAAGACGGCTATGGGAGCACGGATGCTGCGGAACTATATTGAACAGCCTCTGATTGAGAAAAGAGAAATTGAACGGCGTCAGGAAGCGATTGAAGAATTCAATCAAAATCTGATTACCAGAGAAGAGATTCGGGAATATCTTAATTCGATTTATGATTTAGAGCGGCTGATTGGGCGAATTAGTTATAAGACGGCAAATCCTAGGGATTTAATTGCATTTCAGACTTCTTTAGAGATGCTTCCTCCGATTCATACACTACTGTCAGATTTTCATGGAGAATTGTTAAAAGAACTGCAGGAGCAGATGGATCCGTTAGAGGATTTGGCAGCATTAATTAAAAGTGCGATTACAGAAGAACCGCCAATTGTGATTCGGGAAGGGGGAATTATTAAAACCGGATATCATGAAGAGGTAGATAAGCTGCGTAATGCAAAGACAGAGGGGAAAAACTGGATTGCTGATTTAGAGGCAAAAGAGCGGGAACGCACGGGGATTAAAAATTTAAAGATTAAATATAATCGGGTTTTTGGATATTATCTGGAAGTGACGAATTCGTTTCAGCATTTGGTGCCGGAAAATTATATGAGAAAACAGACCTTAAGCAATGCGGAACGCTATATTACACCAGAGTTAAAAGAATTAGAAGATATGATTCTTGGTGCAGAGGATCGATTAGTGACATTAGAGTACGATTTGTTTTGTGCAGTGCGGGATAAGATAGCAGATGAAGTGGTTCGGATTCGGAATACGGCAAAGGCAGTGGCACAGTTAGATGTTTTTGCTTCTTTTTCCTATGTGGCGGAGCAGAATCAGTTTGTACGACCAAAAATCAATGAAAAGGGACGAATACAGATTAAAAATGGACGGCATCCGGTGGTAGAGCGGATGATTCCAAATGATATGTTTGTGGCAAATGATACGCTTTTGGACAATCATTCCAATCGAATTGCTATTATTACTGGACCCAATATGGCAGGGAAGTCTACTTATATGCGGCAGACGGCACTGATTGTTTTACTTGCACAAATCGGGAGTTTTGTACCTGCCGAATCTGCCGATATCAGTATCTGTGATCGAATTTTTACAAGGGTAGGGGCATCCGATGATTTAGCTTCCGGGCAAAGTACTTTTATGGTAGAGATGACGGAAGTTGCGAATATACTTCGAAATGCTACAGCTCGTTCACTGATTGTATTAGATGAGATTGGACGGGGAACAAGTACATTTGACGGTTTAAGTATTGCCTGGGCAGTGGTAGAGCATATCAGCAATTCAAAACTGCTTGGGGCAAAGACCTTATTTGCTACACATTATCATGAATTAACGGAATTAGAGGGGAAATTAAGCGGAGTGAATAATTATTGCATTGCTGTTAAGGAGCAGGGGGATGATATTGTTTTTCTTCGGAAGATTATTAAAGGCGGAGCCGATAAAAGCTATGGAATTCAGGTAGCAAAACTTGCCGGTGTGCCGGACAGTGTGATTGAGCGGGCAAAGGAACTTTTAGAGGAATTAAGTGATGCAGATATTGCCGAACGGGCAAAAAATATTGCGGTACAGGAAAAACAGAGTGAACCAGAGAAGAAAAAAAGAAAGACAGAGGAAGTCGATTTGGGTCAGATTTCACTTTTTGATACAGTAAAGGATGATGCGATTATTCAGGAGATTTCAGAGATGAATCTGGGAATTTTTACACCGATTGAAGCGTTAAATTATCTGTATCAGTTGCAAAATAAGATAAAAAACCGCTGGTAACTGGTAAATAAGAGAGAAACAAAATGGATAAGACAGAAAAAATGATAATAAAAGAAATAAAAAATAAAAGGAAAAACAACGATGAAAAAAGAAGAAGCAGAACAATTATTAAAAAAATACGGACAGGAACATATATTACGCTATTATGAAGAACTTTCGGCAGAACAAAAAGAAGCATTGTTAAAGCAGATTGCTGGTATTGATTTTCCGATGATAGAACGAATTCAGCAAAATCATTCTAAAGAAGGACTCCATAAGGGAAAGATTACACCGCTTGCCGCTATGCAGTTAAAAGAAATTGAAGCACGAAAAGCCGAATTTCGCCAGATTGGGGTAAAAGCGATTGAAGAGGGAAAAGTTGGTGCAGTACTGCTGGCAGGCGGTATGGGAACCAGGCTGGGATCGGATGAGCCAAAGGGGATGTATTCGATTGGACTTACAAAAGAAGTATATATTTTTGAGCGGATTATTCGGAATTTATTGGATGTAGTAGAGGATACCGGATCGTGGATTCGTCTATTTATTATGACAAGCGAAAAAAATAATGAAATAACACAGAAGTTTTTAAAAGAGAAGCAATATTTTGGATACGATCCATTTTATATTACTTTTTTTATTCAGGAAATGGCACCTGCAACTGATTATAATGGAAAGATTTATATGGAAGAAAAAGGAAAGTTATCTGCCTCTCCCAATGGAAATGGAGGGTGGTTTTCCTCTATGGATCGCTGCGGGGCGTTGGCGATTGCAGAACAGGAAGGAATCGAGTGGCTGAATGTATTTGCAGTAGACAATGTTTTGCAAAGAATAGCCGATCCGGTCTTTCTTGGGGCAACGATAGCCGCACGGTGTACAGTTGGGGCAAAGGTTGTACGAAAAGCAGCCCCGGATGAAAAGGTAGGCGTGATTTGTTTAGAAGACGGCAAACCTTCTATTGTAGAATATTATGAATTAACACAGGAATTAATGGATGCCAAAGATGCAGACGGAGAACCGGCTTATAATTTTGGAGTGATTTTAAATTATCTGTTTTGTGTAGAAGAATTAAAAAGGATTGTAAGCAAACAGATGCCGCTGCATATCGTAGAAAAAAAGATTCCTTATCTAGACGATTCCGGTAATCTGGTTAAACCAGAGCAGCCAAACGGCTATAAATTTGAAACATTAGTATTGGATATGATTCATCTTGCCGACAGTTGTCTGCCGTTTGAAGTGGTACGAAACAAGGAATTTGCCCCAATTAAAAACCGGACAGGGATTGATTCGGTAGAAAGTGCACAAAAATTATTAAAAGAAAACGGAGTAGAATTATAAAACAATCCAAACAAAAGAATAAAAGAAATAGAATAAGAAAAACAAATCGACAAAAGAAAAAATAGTGAATACTTGTTGCATGGTTCGATAAGATTGGGTCAAAGGAAATCCCAACCCATCGCTTTCGCTTTAGCGGCTTAGAAGCAGGGGACTTCCTTGATAGGGTCAAATCGGATATTCGCAATCCGCTTTGCTACTTGC
>CAJUEI010000134.1 GCA_910585255.1 uncultured Lachnospiraceae bacterium | reverse complement strand
ATAACGTCGATCCGTTGGTGTGCGGTTTGCTTTCAAAGTTCCTTCTCTATCCCACCGCTGCAGGGTTTTCACAGAAACGCCAATTAGTTCAGCAAAATCTTTTGGTTTATAATTTGTGATATTTGAAGTGTTCATGATATTACCTCCATAGGTATATTTAAACACATTTATCTATTGATGTCAATAAAATCAATTACTTAAAATTTCCTCCTATTTTGTAATTTTCTCTACCATTTGATCAAGCTGTTTTTGAAACGATTCCCGTGTAGGATTTCCGGCAGCGATATTTTGAGCAAATTTTGTAACAGGTTCCCAATATTGATTGCCAATCCGCTGCAGACAGGAATAGTCAGACTGTGCAAGCAAAGCGGTAATTCCCAATGATTTCTGTACTTCTTCCGATTTGGCGGCAGAGAGATTAGAAGGTCCTTGTCCACGCAATTCAAATCGAAGCTTCTGATTTTGTTCATTTGTAATCCATTCCGCCAGTTTAGATGCCCATTGATACTCCTTAGAATAAGCATTTACTCCTATTAATTTATAACCAGAAAAAGAGGACATCTGAATCTGCTGCTCCCTACAGGTATAGGTAGGAAGTTTTGCGGCTCCGTAATGTTCTCCCCAGACCTGTTTGACTGCCATCTCATTCCAGATACCACTGACCCCTGCAATAACCGAACCATTCTGCACGCCGGCTAAAAAACCACTGTCATCAATATTGTAAAATCCGGGGCTTTGTGCAACAGCGGACATAGCTTCTACTACATCTATTCCTCTAATTGCTCCATCGGTTTGATTCCAAGTGCAATAATTTGTAATTCCATCTGGATTTAAACCGACTTCCAATCCGGTATTCCCAAAAAAGGAATAAATATACCAGCCAGAAGACCAGTCCATAGCAAATTTTTTATTTTGCCTTTCCGCTACAGCAAGGATCTGATCCAGCGTTTCTACATCTTGCTCGGAAAGATAACGTTGATTATAATAGAGAAAATACCCATTATCTGCAGTTAAAGGATAGGCATACAAAATATCTCCTACAGACGCTGCCTCTACGGCACCTTCTAAATTTTCTGCCTTTATCCGCTCGGCAGATTCAATAGGATTTAAAGCTCCTGCTGCAGCTAAAGTATGAAGCTGATCATCGGCAAAAGTAAAAACATCAGCACTGTTCTCCAGATCTCCCATTAAGGCATCCTTACAGCCAGATTCGCCTTGTGCCGCAAAAGTAATCTGAAAAGCTGCCTGATCCTGATACGCTGCCTGAAAACTTTCAAAGATCTGATTTAATAAAATTTCATCTTCTTCCGAACCCCATACCAATAGTTCAATAGGTTTAGAAGAATCATAAGAAGACGGTACTTCTAAAGAAGGAACATCCGGGTTTCCAGTTCCACATCCAGTAAGGAGCATGGAACATGCTGCTAAAAGGAAAGAATAGTATCTTTTTTTCATATTTATCTCCTAAAAATAATAATAATTTGACTTTAAAGCAGGCAGTAATACCTGTTTTAAGCGAAATAAAATATAATACTTTATTATAACACAAAATATACAAGATATGGAATAGAATGACAGAATACAAATAAAATTTTTGTATCAATAGCTATACTAAAGGATCAATAGCTACACTGGATTGAGTTTTTATCTGTTACTCAATAACTCATTGCTTGTGAGTGAATTTGTAATATGATAAAATCTTATTAATAAAAAAATAAGAAAATATCTGTTTAGTAAACAGATGCCTTAAAAACAGAAGGAAGGAGGAAGACCATGCTGGACAAACAAAAGGTTGGAAGAGCAATTTCAGAACAGAGAAAGATAAAAGGAATGACACAAAAGCAGATGGCAGATTTACTAAATGTATCCTATCAGGCAGTTTCAAGATGGGAATTGGGAATCAGCCTGCCGTCAGTTGATATGATCTATGATATTGCACAGATATTAGAAACCACCGTTGATTTTCTGTTAAACGGACTTCCAGAGGAAAGGAAGACGATCCGTTATTCTGATACCGGTTTAGATGTAAGAAAACTACATCAACTAAAAAGCAGATTAAATGATCTGATTACAAAAGATAAAAAATTACTTCATGCAGAATATATCGATCCAGTATTTTTTAAACTGGATGTTTTAGAACTAGAAGAACCCATTTGTGTATTTGCTATTCATGTTCCAGGTTCAAAAGAACGTTTTGCAATGGAAAACGGATATGACAGAGAAATCTGTTTTGATTTGGTAGCAAATGCAGCAAATAATTTAATTCGTTTTGGAGTGAAACCGGCTATTCTAGAAGCCAATATTGTCTGTGGAAATAATGACAGCGGTCAGATTCTTATGATGGGAGAGGCCTTAAAGGAAGCATGTGAAAACAGCGGAATTATATTTGCGGGATTAGAAGTAGCAGCTCAGGCTGTTAATTATCCTATAGGAGAATATAAAATAGGGGCTTTAATTATAGGCATTGCAGATAGAAAACATATAATAACCGGAAATAAGATAACAGAAGGAGACAGTATAATCGGAATACACACAGAGGGAATTTCGGCCGTTAGTTATCCGTTTGTAAAGGTCATTCTAGACAGAAAGCCAGATATTATATCTGCAAAAATAGATGACTCTACTATTTTTATGGATGAGTTAATGAAACCGAATAGCTGTTATGTAAAAGCGATTCAAGAGCTAAACAGTCAGGGTCTCATTCATGGTATTTTTCATATCAATAAATCTTTATTTGGAAGAAAATGTTACAGTACTATACCAAAAGGGCTGGTAGCGAGTATTTCAATTTCCTCTATACCAATTCCGGCACTGTTTCAGTATCTCTATCATTTGAATATGATGGATAGGGAGTGTTTTTTAGAAGATTTTTCACTTGGCATTGGTATGATATTGGCGGTACCAAAGACAGAATGTAATCGAGCCATAGAAATAATTGAAAACTATCATAAATGTTATGTGATAGGAAAAATAGAAAAAGAGGAAAAGCATCCCGATACAAAGGTATGGATGGAGGGAACGGTGAAATGGTAAAAGCAGCACTACGTAACGGCTATTTGCTGTTATTCTTTATTATATTTTCATTTGTACTAAATGAAGCAGTTATTATAGGAAATGATTTTCTTGCAGAAGCCGCTGATACAATGCTTTCTGGTCAGCAGGTACCGTTTTCTGACTTTCTTATGCCGCTGTTTTGGCTGACTTTGATAGGAACGGCAGCAGCATACTTAAAAAGTATTTCTGGAAGACACTATAGTGCAGTTGTACAAAAAGAGGTACGAACGTCATTGGAAGAACAGCTTTTAAAACTCCCATTTTCCTATTTTGATGAAAAGGGAACAGGAAATATCATGAACAGACTGATATCGGATATAGAAGAAATGGGACGTTTTTTTTCAGAAATTCTTCCCGAATTATTGGTAAATCTTGTTATCGTACTTACAGTAACGGTTTATTTAATACAGATGGATGTTAGATTGATTATGATATTATTTATCAGCTATCCGATTATGCTGGTGGCAGCAGATCGGCTGTCAAAAAAATTGGCTGAACTGGCGAAAAAAAGGCGTATCCATATGGATGAGCGGACAGAAAAAGCATATGATGCAATTCAAGGAATTGCAGTAAGCAGAAGTTACAATCTCTACAGCCTGCACAAACAAAAAATAGACACGATTATTGATAAGATGGTAGAACAGACTTGTGAAAGCACAAAAATTTCTTCTCTTGGCTGGGTGCTGAAAAATATTTTAACTACCATTCCAGTAATAGGCTGTTATCTTTTTGCACTGTATGAAATAAGACAAAACAGAATTACAGTAGGAGAAATGCTTGCCTTTACCGTATTGCTCAGCAGAATTTTATACCCAATAGGCGATATTGTTTTCTGCATCAATGATATTCGTGAAGCGGGTGTTTCACTAAAGAGAATACAAGAAATCTATCACCAGCAAAAAGAGCGGACAGACGGTATCTTTTATCAAAATTTAGAAAACAGCGAAACCGTGCCCGCTATTCAATGGCAGGATATCACGTTTTGCTATCCTGGAAGCCAGGAAAATCTGGTTTTAAATCAACTTAGTTTTTCTGTTAAAACAGGAGAGCAGATAGCCTTTGTAGGAGGCTCAGGAGAGGGAAAAAGTACCATTTTTAAATTGCTTTGCGGTTTCTATGAAAAAAATCAGGGGGAGTATAACCTGTTTGGACATGCGATAGAAGATTGGAATCTAAAAGCAGTTAGAAAATGTTTTTCTGAAGTATCACAAAATGTATTTTTATTCCCGGGAACAATCAGACAAAACGTAGCGTGCGGAAAGGAACATGCTACGGAAGAAGAAATTATAACTGCATGTAAAAATGCCAATATCCACGACTTTATTATACAGCTTCCCAAAGGATATGATACACTTGTCGGTGAACGGGGAGTCCTTCTTTCAGGAGGACAGAGACAGAGAATATCGATAGCAAGAGCCTTTCTAAAAGATGCCCCGATTCTTCTTTTTGACGAACCAACGGCCTCTGTTGATATTGAAGCAGAGCAAAAAATACAAGATGCGATTGAAAAAATAGCAATAGGGAAAACAGTGATTACCATAGCTCACAGACTTTCCACCATAAAAAATGCCCACAAAATCTATGTAATCAGCAAAGGAAAAATAGCAGAGATTGGAAATCATCAGGAACTGTTAGAAAAACAAGGAATCTATGCAGAAATGTATGCAAAGGGATAAGGAGCGGTAAAAAAATGTTTCGGACTTTTTTTCGTTTTATGAAGTTAATGGGGGACAGACTTCCCATTTATTTAGGTGCAATTCTGCTTTCTATAATAGGAGATACCAGCCGCAGAATAGCAAATTCCTATCTGATTAAAAATATTGTAACAGCAGCTCAAAGCGGCAGTATCGATATGCTTCCATGGCTTTTATTTGGAAATATTACTGCATTTGTATTAGGATTACTGTTATGGCGTTTTGGAATTATGCGATATAACATTGAGGGAAGAATAGGTGCAGGAAAGGTAGAAAAGCTGGTATTTTCAAAAGCAATGCGGCTGCCGATGTCCTATTATGAAAAGAATCACAGCAGTGATTTTATGTCAAAGCTTATTTTTGATACACAAAGAGCTTCGGATATTTATACCTCAAGATTTCGCCGTCTTTTCTCGGCAGTGCTTTCTACCGGAATTTATTTAGTTCCTATGATTTATTTTAGCTGGGAACTTACTCTGTGTCTGATAGCAGTAAGTCTGCTCTCCTTTTTAGTAAACAGTCTGTTTATAAAACCAATGAAAACCGCAGGCAGACGTCTTTCTGATAAAAATAAATGTATGCTTGAAAAATTAACAAGTATTTTATCTGGTATAGAATTAATCAAAATTTTTCCAATCGGTTTTCAATTATCGGAAGAATATGAAGCAGCTAATCAAGAATACTGTTCTATTCAAAAAAAGACCAATCATCTGTCAGCAGGATTAGAGTGTCTAAACTGTATGTTTGATTTAATAGGAACCTTAGCATTTTTAGGTCTTGGGATATGGTTTGTCTCATTAAAAAGAGTAAGTCTTGGAGAACTGACCGCACTTTATACCTTATATGGCACATTTCGCAATGTTTTTTCAGAAATAGGGCAGTATCTGCCGCAGATGGTAAATTGCGTTGCCAATGTGGAAAAAATTTTTGAATTTTTGGATATGGAAGAGGAGCCAAAACAGTGGGAGTATCAGACAGAAGAAGGGATAGAGAAGGACAGCAAAAAAGTAGAAAAAGATGTGGTATTGTCTGTGCGGAATATAAGTTTTGGCTATCAAAAAGAGAAAAGGATATTAGAAGATTTTTCTATGGAGATTAAAAGAGGCAGTTTTACAGCGATTGTGGGAGAATCCGGCTGTGGGAAAAGTACACTTGCAAAACTGCTGTTAGGTTTTTATCCATTAGAAAAAGGAACTATTATAATAGAAGGAAAAGAGTATGCAGATCTTACTTTAGAAGAGATTAGAAAATTGATTTCTTATGTTCCGCAGGAGCCATATCTATATGAAGCGACTATTGGTGAGAATATTTCTTATGGCAGATATTGTGCAGAACAGGAAGAGATTATAGCGGCAGCAAAGGCAGCTCATGCACATGAGTTTATTAAAAAACTGCCGGATGGATATGATACCATGCTGGGGGAAAGGGGAAATACTTTGTCGGGTGGTGAAAGACAGAGGATAGCAATTGCACGTGCGATTATTAGGAACTCACCGATTATTTTATTGGATGAGGCGACTTCTGCATTGGATAATGAATCGGAATTGCTGGTGCAGGAGGCAATGAAGCAGTTGAAGGATGGAAGGACGGTATTGCTGATTGCCCATCGACCGAGTAGTATTGCAGCGGCTGATAGAGTGGTGCGGGTGGGGGATAATTGTAATTCGGACGCAGGCATCATTAGGTAATTCTCTGCTGGGGCCGTTTGCACTAAGGCTTCCTCGCAGCGGACACATAAGGCACGAAAAAACCGTGCCTAAGTGCCGGCGGGAAGCAATACCCCTGCAGAGATTTACCTAATGATGCCCGCTGTGCATTCCAATATAAAAAGGAATGTAACTCGGCAGAAAAATATTGATATTTTGCTTTATTTTATTTTATTATAGTGATATACTGATATATCAAATATCAAACTTATTATAGTGCTAGATCCAGAAACTATTTTGGGGTTGTGAAACTCTACGGGATTGATATGTCAGCTGGGATATACAGTGGGCAGGAGAAAAAGAATCTTTGCAGGGGTATTGCTTCCCGCCGGCACTTAGGCACGGTTTTTTCGTGCCTTATGTGTCCGCTGCGAGGAAGCCTTAGTGCAAACGGCCCCAGCAAAGATTCTTTTTCTCCTGCCCGCGTCCGAATTGCGATGTTATTATCTGAAGAAAAAATCTGTAGAATATAATATTTTTTATATTCAGATTAGGATCTTATCACGATCAGACAAAAAAGAAAGAGTTTAGAAAAAAGAGGGGATGAGATATGTCTTATTTTCCAATGTTTGTTGAGTTAAAAGGGAAGAATTGTTTAGTGGCAGGGGGAGGAAAGGTTGCCCTTCGAAAAGTGAATGTATTAAAGGAATTCGGGGCACAGATTCAAGTAATAGCACCAGAAATACTGCCTGAAATCCAGAAGATAGAAGGGGTGATCTGTACGAAAAGATGCTTAGAACAGAAGGATTTAGAAGAGAGAGAGTTAGTAATTGCAGCGACGGATCATGCAGAACAAAATCATCGAATCAGTCAGTTTTGTAAAAAGCATAGGATTTTTGTTAATGCAGTGGATCAGCCAGAGGACTGCAGTTTTATTTTTCCTGCTTATCTAAAGGAAGGAGAGGTGGTAGCAGCATTTTCCAGCGGGGGACAAAGCCCTGTGATTACACAATATCTAAAGGCACAGGTACATCCGATTGTTACCTCTTATTTAGGAGAAATGGCGTCCTGTCTGGGGGCATTGAGACAAAGGGTAAAGCAGTGTACTGAGTCGGAAGAGGCGAGAAAGAAGATTTATCAGGAAATCTTGCAGCTTGGGTTAGAACGTGATACAATTCCTTCAGAAGAGGAGATAGAAAAGGTAATCCAAAAGTATAAAATTATGGATTAAGAAATAATAATAGTAGTATAACATTTAGAAACGATTCGTTTGGGAAAGGGAAAAGAAGATGGAACGATTGAGAAAGTTAAGGGCAACGCCTGTCATTAGGAAGATGGTAAGGGAAAATCATCTGCGGACAGAAGAATTGATCTATCCTATATTTGTAATAGAGGGGCAAAATATCTGTAATCCGGTAGATTCTATGCCGGGGATTTGTCAATATTCTCTGGATCGGCTGCCGGAGGAATTAGATCGGGTAATGGAGGCAAAGATTTCTTCTGTTTTATTATTTGGGATTCCTTTACATAAAGATGAAGTCGGAAGCGGGGCTTATCATGAGAATGGAATTGTACAGAGTGCGATTCGTTATATCAAGTCAAAAGAAAAATATCGGGATTTGGTTGTAATCGCCGATGTCTGCCTCTGTGAATATACCTCTCATGGTCATTGCGGGTTGGTTCGAAATGGGGTGATTTTAAACGATGAAACGCTGCCGCTTTTGGCAAAGACAGCCGTTAGTTATGCAAAAGCGGGTGCCGATATGGTAGCACCTAGTGATATGATGGATAAACGAGTGGGAGCGATTCGGGAGGCTTTGGACAGAAGCGGTTTTCTTTCGGTTCCGATTATGGCATATAGTGCAAAATTTGCTTCTGCTTTTTATGGACCGTTTCGAGATGCGGCACATTCGGCTCCTGGTTTTGGGGATCGAAAGACCTATCAGATGGATCCGGCAAATGGGCGGGAAGCGATGCGGGAAGTAGAGGAGGATATCTTAGAAGGTGCGGATTTTATTATTGCAAAGCCGGCTATGGCATATATGGATATTATCCGAAATATTCACACTGACTATAATATTCCGATTGTTGCTTATAATGTAAGCGGGGAATATTCTATGGTAAAGGCAGCGGCATTAAATGGCTGGATAGAGGAGAAAAAGGTGGTAATGGAACTCTTAATCGGTTTAAAGCGGGCAGGGGCAAAGATGATTATTACCTATCATGCTTTGGATGCGGCAAGGTGGTTAGAAGAGGAGTAATCGGGAGAAAAGAAAGATGAATCAGACAAAGATGGATCAAAAATCAAAAGAATTATTTGAAGCAGCTAAGCGGCGTATTCCGGGTGGTGTCAATAGTCCGGTGCGTGCATTTGGTGCGGTGGGAAGAACCCCTCGTTTTATTGCATCTGCACATGGAGACCGAATTATAGATGTGGACGGCAATGAAATGATAGATTATGTATGTTCCTGGGGACCGGGAATTTTAGGACATGCCGATCCCAGAGTGATTCAGCAAGTGCAGAGGGCATGCGAGGATGGATTAACCTATGGTGCTCCTACAGAGAAGGAAGTTATTTTAGCGGATCTGATAGCAGAACTGGTTCCATCTATGGAGGTCAGCCGTTTGGTAAGTTCCGGGACAGAGGCGGTAATGAGTGCGATTCGTACAGCAAGGGGCTATACAAAGCGGGATAAGATTATTAAGTTTAAGGGCTGTTATCATGGACATTCGGATGGGCTTTTAGTAAAGGCGGGATCGGCCGCACTGACCACCTCTGTGCCGGACAGTGCCGGAGTTCCTGCTGACTATACAAAGCATACCTTGGTGGCTTTGTATAATGATTCTGATTCGGTGGAGGCACTGTTTCAGGCAAATCCAAAGGATATTGCGGCTGTTATTGTAGAGCCTGTTGCGGCAAATATGGGAGTGGTACTGCCTAAGCCGGGCTTTTTGGAGTTTTTAAGAGAAATTACAAAACAGTATGGAGCACTTTTGATCTTTGATGAGGTTATCACAGGATTTCGGCTTGCTTTAGGCGGAGCACAGGAATACTATCAGGTACTGCCGGATTTAACAACATTAGGCAAAATAGTAGGGGGCGGGATGCCGATTGGTGCGTATGGCGGAAGACGGGAGATTATGGAGATGGTTTCTCCGGTAGGATCGGTGTACCAGGCGGGAACACTTTCCGGGAATCCGATTGCTACTACAGCTGGGATTGAAACGCTGCGGATTTTAAAGGCAGATCCTTCTATTTATCAGAGAATAGAGCAGAAGGCAAAAAGAATCGCAGATGCGGTGCAAGAGGCTGCAAAAGAAACAGTAAGTGTCAATCAGGTTGGCTCATTGCTCAGTATATTTTTTACTTCGAAAGTGGTAGAAGATTATGAAAGTGCAGTTTCTTCCAATACAGATCGATATGCCAAGTATTTTGGATATCTGCTGGATAGGGGTGTCTATGTAGCCCCTTCTCAGTTTGAAGCAATGTTTTTATCGGATGCACATACTGATTCAGATATAGAATATACCTGTCAGGTGATGCAGGAAAGTTTTTATAGTTAATAAGAGAAAAGAAAAAAGATGAATTAGAAATATAGGGAGAGAATAGAATGAAAGTATTTCATAAAATTACGGATTTGATAGGAAGAACACCACTGTTGGAATTGACAAATTATGAAAAAGAATATTCACTTGAGGCAGTGATTTACGGAAAATTAGAGTATTTTAATCCGGCAGGAAGTGCGAAGGACAGAATTGCAAAGGCAATGATTGAAGATGCACAGGAAAAAGGAAAATTGCAGGCAGGCTCGGTAATTATTGAACC
>CAJUEI010000133.1 GCA_910585255.1 uncultured Lachnospiraceae bacterium | reverse complement strand
ACAGCGGGCTAAACACACCCCTTTTTTGCCATCAGAAGATGGCAAAAATCCTAGGTAGTCAACAGAAGTCTAAGAGCTTCTAACTTTCCTCCGAAGTCACAGCACAACAATGCTGCACTCTGGCTGTATTTTCCACAATATACTTTTTTATTCTTTTCCTAAATATTTTTCCTGTCTTTTTGCTAAATGTATCTTTCGCTTTTTAACCTCATCAAGGAAGTCCCCGCTTTTAAGCCGCCAAGGCGAAAGTGGTGGGTTGGGACTTTCTTGTTTCAGTGGGAGTACAAACTCCCACTGAAAAGCTGCGATAGTAGCTATGAGGTTATAAGCAAGTAGCGAAGCGGATTGCGAATATCTGATTTGACTATTCTAAATATGCCCTTAATTGTAAAGTAAGATAATAGCCTTTTTCTGCATCTCCTATTCTAGTATGATTTTGATTTTCCTGCTGAATATAAAATTGATGAATTCCTATACAAGTATGATTCTTTAATACCCAATATTGAGGAACCCATTCTTTTTGTTCTAAAATAACAGATTCTCCGATTTCTATATGATCGATTAAATTATTTTTTAGTTCTTCTGCTTCATAATATTCTTTTATTTCTGCTTCTATTTTCTTATATAATTGATATAATTCTTCCTCTGTATCTTTATAAAAAAACAATTCTACACTAGATAAACCCTCTTTATAATTTTCATATTTTATTTTATTATAAGTACAAAGCACTTTTCCGCTACATTCCAAATCTTTTAAATATAATTCCTGATCCAATAAAACTTCATCAAAACTTTCCTCTGTTGTTTTAGAAAAAGTAAAATGATACTTTTTTAACTCCTCTTCAGAGGAATACCAACTAATGTCTAAAAACTGAGGAACGTTTTCCTCTAACACAGCATCTAAAAAAGAATCTTCTTCTACTCGTTTTATTGCTCCTATTTGATTCCATCCCCAAAACCCCCCAATCAAAAATAAAACTATTACTCCCATAATCCCTATCGTTTTCCACTTTAATTTCATAAGCTGCTCTTCCTTCTTCTTCCCACTCTAAATTTATCTCAAGTAGGGAAAATCACTTTCCCTACTCGCTGTACTGGACATCCGTCAGTTCTGCTGACATCGTTCCTTTTGATGCCTGTGTGTATAAAAATAAGAGGGAGAATTTTCCCTTTCTATTTCTATAATATTTCTTAGTATGTATTTTTTTACTTTAATATTTTTATAACACTATATTAGAGAATACAAAAACTATATCTTTTAATAAATAACTCTGTTTAGTAAATAGTAATCAAAAGAAATTCGGAATCCGCTTCGCTACTTCCTTGATAGGTTAAATCATTCTATTATCTCAAAATATAAAAAGCTAAAAAAATGTTATCCCGTTTTTTAGTCCTATTATATCTATAATATTATATTACTTCCTAAAAGTCCATACCAAAAGTAACACTTTTTCTTTCATTATATAAGAAATGTGCCACTTTTGATATGGACTTTTTTCTATACCTCTGCTAAAATATATTATTTAACATTTTCTTCCAAAAATTCAAAATTTATAAAATACAAACCTGCAAAAATAGTCATACATTCCTTTTCTCTGCAGCATTTATGCTATAAAAAATTACACGGTTTCTACGCACAGCCAGTATCAGAGGAGAAATCTCTGCAGGGGTATTGCTTCCCGCCGGCACTTAGGTGCGGTTCTTTCGCACCTTATGTGTCCGCTGCGAGGAAGCCTTAGTGCAAACGGCCCCAGCAGGGACTTCTCCTCTGATACTGGCGTCCGGCTCAGTCTAATCCAATCAATTTCAATCCGCTCAGCACAAGCATAAAATTTAGCACTCAGCCCAAAAGCCAAGTGCCAAATCAGTATTCCCTATCTATTTTACATGATCCCGAATTTCAATCCGAACCAATGCCCGCCGAAGTGCCATCTCCGCCCGTGCAATATCCACACCGGTTTCTCCTCCTCCAATTCGCCGTTCTGCACGAATTCGAGCTTCCTCGGCACGATTCACATCAATCTCATCCGGCCATTCAGCGACCTCGGCCATAAGCGTAACCTTATCCCCAAGAATCACTACAAACCCAGAATGAACTGCTGCTTCCTTAATCCCACTCTCTTCATGAATCCGAACAATCCCAGGTGCCAATATCGTAGTAATCGGAAGATGCCTGGCATAGACACCAATCTCCCCTTCACTCGTATTCATTTCCACCATAGAAACCGAATTATCATAGAGAATACGGTTTGGTAAAATAATCTGCAATTGAAATAATTCTGCCATCCTGCACCTCTCCTATCTGCCTTATCGATCCGTCAGCCAAATCTATCTGCCAGCCAATTACTTACATCTAGCCAACACATCATCAATACTTCCGGCATTCAGGAAATAACTCTCTGGAATCTCATCATGCTTTCCTTCTAAAATTTCTTTAAATCCACGAATTGTTTCACTGACAGGAACATAACGCCCCTCATATCCGGTAAACTGCTCCGCAACGAAGAACGGCTGTGACAGATATCTCTGTATCTTTCTGGCTCTTGATACAATCAGCTTATCATCTTCCGAAAGCTCGTCCATACCAAGAATGGCAATAATATCCTGCAGCTCCTTATATCGCTGCAAAATCTCCTGTACTCCACGTGCTACTTGATAATGCTCTTCTCCCACAATCCGAGGGTCCAAAATTCTAGAAGTTGACTCCAACGGATCCACTGCAGGATAAATTCCAAGTTCTACAATCGAACGGCTTAATACCGTTGTTGCATCCAGATGGGCAAAGGTAGTAGCCGGAGCCGGGTCAGTTAAGTCATCCGCCGGTACATAAACTGCCTGTACAGAAGTGATCGAACCATTCTTTGTAGAAGTAATCCGCTCCTGCAGTGCACCCATCTCTGTCTGCAGCGTAGGCTGATATCCTACTGCGGAAGGCATACGTCCCAACAGAGCAGATACCTCTGATCCTGCCTGTGTAAAACGGAAAATATTGTCAATAAACAATAAAACGTCCTTACCGCCTTTATCCCGGAAATATTCTGCCATAGTAAGTCCGGTCAATCCTACTCTCATTCTAGCTCCCGGCGGCTCGTTCATCTGTCCAAATACCATGGTAGTCTTTTCAATAACTCCAGATTCTTTCATCTCATAATAGAGGTCATTTCCCTCACGGGTACGCTCTCCTACACCGGTAAATACGGAATATCCGCCATGCTCCGTTGCAATATTTCGGATCAGCTCCTGAATTAATACGGTCTTTCCCACTCCTGCACCGCCGAACAGACCAATTTTACCACCCTTTTGATAAGGGCAGAGAAGGTCAACAACCTTAATTCCGGTCTCTAACATTTCGGTCGAAGTAGACTGTTCTTCAAATGCCGGTGCCTGTCTGTGAATCGGATAGTGTTCTTCTGTCTTTGGCGGTTCTAAATTGTCAATCGGTTCTCCCAATACATTAAACATCCGTCCCAATGTATTTTCTCCGACCGGAACCGTAATCGGTGCCCCGGTAGCAACAGCATCCATTCCACGCACTAATCCGTCTGTCGGTCCCATTGCAATACAGCGTACCGTATCATCTCCTAAGTGCTGTGATACCTCTACTACCAGTTTCTTTTGATCTTTTGTGGTGATTTGAATCGCCTCGTTAATATCGGGCAGTTTTCCCTGGAATTTTACGTCCAAAACCGCACCGATAATCTGCGTAATCTTCCCAACATTTAACTCTGCCATTTCCTCACTCCTTTATAATAGAGTCTATTTTTCTTTAACTGATTGCCTGTGCTCCAGCGATAATCTCGGTCAATTCCTGTGTAATCGATCCCTGTCTTGCACGGTTATACATCAGGGACAGATCCGCAATCATTTCCTCTGCATTGCTGGTTGCAGAATCCATCGCCTGCATTCTTGCACCGTTTTCACTGGCAACCGCTTCCACCAGTGCACTATAAATCAAACCGCAGATATATTTCGGAATAATAATATTTAATACTTCTTCCTCATCCGGTTCATAATTCATCGGTATGGATTTATTCTCTGCTGCCTCAGTCTTATCTAGTTCTACCGGAAGCAGCTTGATTAGTTTTGGCTGGTGGCTTACTGTATTCTTAAACGAAGTATAAGCAAGATAGATCTCTCCTACCTCTCCATTTTTAAATGCATCCAGTACGGCTTTTCCAATCTCCTGTGCATCTTTATAGATTGGCTCGTTAATCACATCCGAATAATCCGCTGCCATCTCATATCCTCTGCGTTCAAGATATTCTTTTCCCTTACGCCCTACGGAATAAATTTTCAGCTCTTCCTGCTTTAATTCGCCTCTGGTAATCAGTTTAATAATATTGCTGTTGTATCCGCCGGCAAGACCTCGGTTAGAAGTCACCACAATCACAGCTTTTTTCTTGGATTCTCCTGCTTTCAGATAGGGATGATCGATATCGGAAGATAAAGCAAGCATACTAGATACGGTATTGTACATATGTTCAAAGTACGGTCTTGCCTGTTCTGCCTTTGCTCGTGCCTTCTGAAGTTTTACAGTGGAAACCAATTTCATCGCCTTTGTAATCTGTCCGGTACTCTGAATACTGTTTTTCCGTCTCTGTATATCTCGCATAGACGCCATAACTGGTTCACCTTCCTTCTCGCCTACTTAAAGCTCTTCTTAAATTCATCCAGTGCATTTTTTAACTTGCCCTCTGTTGCCTCGTCCATCTGCTTGGTCTCACGAATTGCTTTTGGAATCTCTGGATACTTGGTATCGATAAACTCAAAAAATTCTTTTTCAAACCGCAGTACATCTGCAACCGGAATATCCAACAGATATTTCTTGGTTGCTGCATAGATAATCAACACCTGGTATTCTACCGGCATGGTCTTATATTGAGGCTGCTTGAGCATCTCTTTAATTCGTTCCCCTTGTGCTAACTTTTCCTTGGTATCTGCATCCAATTCCGAACCAAACTGCGAGAAAGCAGCCAGCTCACGATACTGTGCCAATTCCACACGAATCGGTGCCGCAATCTTTTTAATTGCCTTAATCTGTGCTGCACCTCCTACTCGTGATACCGAAAGACCCGCATTAACAGCCGGACGGAAACCTGCGTTAAATGCCTCTGTCTCTAAGTAGATCTGACCGTCTGTAATGGAAATTACATTCGTAGGAATATAAGCTGATACGTCCCCTGCCTGCGTCTCAATAATTGGAAGTGCGGTTAAGGAACCGCCGCCTAATTCATCGGACAGACGTGCTGCACGCTCTAATAATCGAGAGTGAAGATAGAATACATCACCTGGATATGCCTCTCGTCCCGGCGGTCTTTTTAACAGCAAAGAAAGTGTACGATATGCTGTTGCATGTTTACTTAAATCATCATAGACAACCAACACATCTTTTCCCTGTTCCATCCATTCCTCTCCGATTGCACAGCCCGCATATGGAGCGATATATTGAAGCGGTGCCAATTCACTTGCCGTTGATACAACCACGGTTGTAAAATCCATCGCACCATACTCTTCTAACGTCTTTACAATAGAGGCAACGGTAGATGCTTTCTGTCCGATTGCCACATAGATACAATTCACACCCTGTCCCTTCTGGTTAATAATGGTATCAATTGCAATTGCCGTCTTACCAGTCTGTCTGTCTCCGATAATTAACTCACGCTGTCCCCGTCCAATCGGAATCATGGAGTCAATCGCCTTAATTCCGGTCTGCAATGGAGTGTCTACTGACTTTCTGGAGATAACACCAGAAGCCACACGCTCTACCTGCCGATAGCGATCCGTTACAATCGGACCTTTTCCGTCAATCGGCTGTCCCAATGCATTGACCACTCGTCCTATCATCGCATCTCCAACGGGAACCTCTACCACTCGCCCTGTAGTCTTTACGGTATCGCCTTCACTGATATTGCCTGCACCCAATAATACGGCACCGACATTATCCTCCTCTAAATTAAGGACCATCCCATATACTTCTCCTGGGAACTCCAATAATTCACCCTGCATAGCATTTTCCAGACCATGGATACGTGCGATTCCGTCCGCTACCTGAATTACCGTACCTACATCCGATACTTCAAGCTGCGTAGAATAATGTTTAATCTGTTCTTTGATTACAGAACTTATTTCTTCCGGTCTCAAATTCATGAACCCTTCGCACCTTCTTTCCTAAAGTTGTATCTTTATCAATTCTCTGGTCATATTTTCCAGTTTTGTTTTAATACTGCTGTCTACCACACGATCCCCAATTCGGATTACCATACCGCCGATTAAATCCTCCTGTATCTGATATTGGATTTCAAAGGATTTATAATCGGTTGTGGCAAGCAGCTTCTTCTCTACTTCCTTTTTCTGTGTATCCTTCAGTGCAACTGCAGAGGATACATAGGCTGTTCCAATCCCCTTGTATTCTTTTACTCTTGCAATAAAATACGAAAAGATTGCCGGCAGCTCATTATAACGTTCCTTATTCACAACCAGCGTGATAAAGCCTGTTAAATGGTCAGATACTCTGCCCTTTAATACTGCTTCGACTACCTGAAGTTTTTCTTCTTTTGCAATCTTCGGGTGATTCAATATCTTCATAAATTCATCGCCAGTGGCCAGAACCTCTGAAAGAACCTGGACTTCTTCGAAAAGCGTATCCATGGCATTTTCTTCCAAAGCCAGTTCAAATAATGCATCCCCGTATGTTTTGGATACTAATTTTGCCATGTGCCCTCACCCATTTCCTTCAAGGTTTCTTCTACTAACGCATCCTGAATTTCTATATTCATGGACTGTGTTACAATCTTTCCTGCCATCATGGATGCAATCTGAATCATCTCTTTCTTCATATCATCCATTGCACGTTTTCTCTCCAGCTCAATCTCTGTCTGGGCTCGCTTTATAATCCTTGCTGCTTCTTCTTTCGCTTCTGCTACAATTTCCTCTTCACGCTTCATTGCCTTTTTGCGTGCTTCAGAAAGAATTGCTTCCACTTCTTTATCTGCCTCTTTCAGTCTGGTATCATAATTTGCCTTTAATGCAGATGCCTCTTCTTTATTTTGGGCAGCGGAAGCTATATCAGCTGCAATCTTATCCTGACGTTTCTTTAACATATCCCGTACCGGATTAAACATCAGATAAGATGCTGCAAAGAACAGGATAAATACGTTAATTGCCAGTATCAGTGCATCATTTAAAAGCTGCAAGTCCAAATCAAATATTCGTCCCAATGTTTCGCCTCCTTTTGGCCTCTTTTTCTCGATCTATCCTTTCGGAGTACGAATTAAAGTTTTCCAAGTAATGGTGCTACGAATAACAGAATAATTGCAGTTGCAAAACCATAAAGACCTGTTGTCTCGGCAACCGCCTGTCCTAATAACATAGTAGAAGTAATATCAGACTTTGCACCTGGATTCCGTCCTACTGCATTTGCAGCAAAACCAGCAGCAATACCCTGACCAACTCCAGGACCAATACCAGCGATCAGTGCCAATCCTGCACCAATTGCGGAACATGCTAAAATTAAACCTTCGTTCGTAATGTTTGACATAATGTTGTCCTCCTTAAAAAATCTTATTTTCTTTTTTAATTTGCGTCCTAATCTGCAATTTTATCATTGACATATACCATCGTCAGCATACAGAACACATAGGTCTGAATTGCACCGGAAAATACATCAAAATAAACATGCAGTGCCGCCGGAATTCCTAATTTTACCAAAAGCGGCAATAATCCATACCAAAGTCCCATCATAACCGTTCCCGACAGCACGTTACCAAACAGACGCAGTGACAATGATAACGGAACTGCAAACTCACCGATTATATTAATCGGAAATAAAAGCGGCAGCGGCTGAAACAAATTTGTAAAATGCTTGCCCTTATTCTTTTTAATTCCATTATAGTGCACCAACGCAAAGGTAATTAAACCAAGCGGAAGCGTAACACCATAGTCCGCAGTTGGCGGACGCAGTCCAATCAGGCTGGAAATATTACAAAACAGAATAAACAGAAAAATTGCGGAAATATAATTTACAAACCGTACTCCATTTTCTCCCATAATGCCCTTTACCATATTTCCAAGCATCTCCACAAATAGTTCCAGGATGTTCTGGAATGTCCCGGGCACTTCATCTGGATGCTTCATCTTGCGGTTGGCACATACAAATAGAATTAATAATAACACAGTAACAATACAAAGACTGACATGTGTTGTGGTCAGATATAATTTCTGTCCGCCTATCTCATATTCATATAAATACTTGATATAAAAGTCAGCTTCCTTCTCCTGTGCCATCATTCTTTTTGGAATCACCAAATTTGCCGCTGATAAAGCAGAATTCGCTGCCCGCTCTGCCATTAATAGCACATTCACTCTTTCACCCTCCTTATTATTCTATGAGTAAACGGTTGTAAATACACCGCTACTTTCAATGTAAATATTCCTGCTATACAGCTTAATATATTTGCTTTTTTGGTTACAACAACCAACAGCAGGATTACTACCACACCAATGGTTCTGACTGCATAGCCTTTTACTGCACCCTTTCTTGCAGCTCCCTCTCCCATATCCAAAATCTTAGCAATCGAATAGTTCATATGAAATACCATAAGCACTGCTGTTCCCATACCAATCAGCAACCCTAAACTAAGCGATAATTTATCGGGAAGAAACACTAACAATAACACTTCCAACACCCCTGCCGTAAAAAGAATCCCCATTACCAATTCCCAGACAGTACTATTGATGTGTTTCATCCTTTTTCTTCCTCCTGCTATCCTTTTTTACCACTCCCATTGCCAGCATCCAAGCATTTCTTCCTCCAGCAGCAATCCCCATAAATAAAAGCGGGACGGTAAACCAGGTTCCAAACGTTTCATCCAGCCAAAGTCCCAAAAAAAGGCAAAGAAAAATCGGTACCATAATTTGAATACTAATTTGGGATAATAAAACAAGATTTTGATAGCCTCCTGTATGTTTATTCATTTTATATCCTCCTATATCTGTTGTTATGATTCCCCGTTTTTTTCTATCTCTTTCACGTTTTTTAAGAAAAACAGCTTCTCATCTTTTATTTTTTCTCTTATTTTCTAGCTGATTCTCTGTTTTTTTGATTTCCATATTATGGCTGTCGCCTTTTGATTATAGCACCTTTTTTTTTATAATACAATCATTTATAATTATTTTATTAAATTTTGATTAAATTATCCTATCTTTTCTTTTCCCTATACCACTACTTTTCTGGCACAGGCAATGGCAAGTGCTCCCTTTCCAATATGACAAGCCACACTTAAAGACAGGGGATCTCCTGTAATCGGAATTCCAGGAAATGCTTCTTCTATCTCCTTCTTCCACTGCAATGCCTCTTCTTCATTGCCGGAATAAGCATACATTAATACCATTTCTTTCTTATCTAAATACGGCTGAAAACGTGTCTGAAAATCCTTTTTCATTGCTTCTATCATGGTCTTTTTTGCTGCTTTCATTCCTCTTGCCTTGGCATAAGCATCTAATTTCTCTCCCTGTATCTGAAGAACCGGCTTTAAATTTAAAATGGTTCCCAAAGCTGCTGCTGTTGGAGTAATACGACCGCCTTTTTTTAAATACTTTAATGTCTCTAATGAAATATAAATACTAGAATCAAATTTCTGTGTCTCTAGTATTTCCCTTATCTCAGCAGCACGTTTCCCCGCTTTTCCAAGCAGCAGTGCATCCATTACAGACTGCCTCATCGTTACGGAAATTCTTTGATTATCTACTACTTGTACTTTTCCATCATAATCTTTGGCAAGCATCTGTGCCGTTGCACAAGAACCGCTTAGCCCGCTGGACATTGGGATATGCACAATTTCATCGGCATCTTCCAACAGTCTGTCCCACAGTTCCTGGATATCTGTCGGAGACGGCTGTGAAGTAGAAATATCGGCATCTTCTTCTAGTCTTTTATAAAATTCCTGCTGTGTCAGACTAATATCTTCATAATATATCTCACCATTAATAAAAAAAGGCATAGGAAGAACGGTAATTCCCAGTTCTTTTGCCTGTTCTTGAGTAATTCCGCTGTTACTGTCTGTAACATATGCTATCTTGCTCATTTATTTTACTCCTTTACTTAAAACTTCTTTATTTATAATCTCTGGTGTTTATTATATTATTCTTACTACAAATTGTCTAGTCTTTTCTTATTATCTTCATTTTGGAAATTTAGGAGGACGCCAGAGTGCAATATGTCCACGCTGTTCCGCTCTCCAGAAAGCAGAAGCTCTAAGACTTCTGAATATAGGTGTATCCGACCGGACGGACCGGGGTGCA
>CAJUEI010000132.1 GCA_910585255.1 uncultured Lachnospiraceae bacterium | reverse complement strand
GGATCGACAGAGGCATAAGACTTTCTAACTTTCCTCCGAAGTCACGTCAGCAAGGGATCGTTTTCCCACTCCAGCTGTTTTTAACCTGCTTGTAGATTTATTTAGCAAGATAGCTTTGTTAGTAGAATAATATGGATTGTTGGTAAAGCGATATAGATTTATTAGTAGAAGCATACCAGCTTTAGATTTCTTAACAGAGTAGGATAGATGTATTAGTAGAATAATATCGAGTTTAGATTTTTCAGCAGAGTAGGATAGATGCATCAACAGAGAAATATCAAGTTTAGATTTCTCAGCAGAATAGGATAGATGCATCAACAGAGCAATATCGAGTTTAGATTTTTCAGCAGAGTAGGATAGATGCATCAACAGAGCAATATCGAGTTTAGATTTTTCAGCAGAATAGGATAGATGTATCAACAGAGCAATATCGAGTTTAGATTTCTCAGCAGAGTAGGATAGATGCATCAACAGAGCAATATCGAGTTTAGATTTCTCAGCAGAATAGGATAGATGTATTAGTAGAATAATATCGAGTTTAGATTCCTCAGTAGAGCAGGATATATCAACAGAACAATATTGATTTATTTATCTATGAGGAAGTAAAATAAATTGTTTGGGAAGGCAGTAAAGGTTGAAATCGTAGGTAGATTGAGAGAAAAAACAGCCAGAGTGCAGTAAGGCGGCGATGTGACTTCGGAAGAAAGTTAGAAGCTCTTAAACTTCTGTCGATAACCTAGGATTTGAGGGCACTTGTGCCCGAAAAAGGGGTGTGTTTAGCCCGCAGCACGGGCGAATTGCACCCCGGTCCGTCCGGTTGGAGAGACTTAAATTCAGAAGTTTTAGAGCTTCTTACTTTCTGGAGAGCGGAATATCGCCGCCTTACTGCACTCTGGCGTCCTTACAAAATTTGCACTATATTTTATAAAATTCTGTTGACAAAGGCAGTATTTTTCGTTATAATTTATATAGTAAAGAAATGAGGAATGCTACTGTTTCGGCAGGCTTAACCAAAATCTTTCAATTAGTGTATTATTTTTGCATTAATTAGAGATTTGGGGAAGCCTGCTTTTTCTATGGAAAAGAGCAATAGTCTTTCTATTTCGAAAATTAAAAAGAAGGAGGAAGAAAACATGGGTATTTTTTCACATTTTCGGGAAAAATCGAAAGAAAACAAAGAAAATGAAAAAGCGGTATATAGTCCGCTGGCGGGGGAAGTGATTCCATTAGAAAGTGTAAATGATGAAGCATTTGCAGAAAAATCAATGGGAGATGGAATAGCAATTCAGCCTTCTGAAGGGAAATTATATGCACCTTTAAGTGGAGTAGTGCAGGCATTGTTTCCTACTGGACATGCGATTGCAATTACAGGAGATAATGGGATAGGTGTAATGCTTCATATCGGAATTGACACGGTAGAGTTAGAGGGAAACGGATTTACACCACATGTAAAACAAGAAGATCGTGTGGAAAAGGGACAGCTTCTGATTACATTTGATATAGAAAAGATTCGTGCAAAAGGCTATGAAGTGACAACTATGATTGTTTTGCCAGAGAGTGAAGAATTAGGAGAGATTAAGAAAAGAGAATCTGGAACGATATCGCCGCAGGAAAAATTGCTGTGGCTGTAGTTGGAATGGAAAGGGGAAATTCCCTGTTATGCAGATTAAGAGAATTTACAATAATAATGTTGTGATGGTGAAAAGTGATGGCAATGAAGAGGAAATGATTGTAATTGGCAGAGGGCTTGCTTTTCAAAAGAAGGCAGGGGATAAGCTGGACAATGAAAAAGTAGAAAAGATTTTCACTTTAAAAGATAAAAATGTATTAAATCGATTAGAAAAACTGATTCGAGAAATTCCCTCTATCTATTTGACTATTGCAGAGGAGATTGTGGAAATGCTTCGGACGGAATCCACTCTTGAGATTGATGAAAATATCTATATTACATTGACCGATCATATCAGTATATCTTTGGAACGGGAAAAGGATCATATTGTATGTGAAAATCCGCTTTTATTAGAGATTAAGCAGTTTTATAAAAAAGAATTTGCACTTTCTCAGAGAGCAGCACAGATTATTCATAATCATATGGATATCTGGATCTCAGAAGAAGAAATGGGATTTATTACTCTTCATATTGTCAATGCTTCTATGAAACAACGTTCGGATATTTTGATTAATAGTATTCAGATGATTCGGGATATTCTTCAGATTGTGCAGAATAAGATGCAGGTGGAAGCGGATAAAAACTCGCTTCAGTATGATCGGTTTGTACGTCATCTGCAGTTTTTTTCAAAAAGGGTACTGAGTGAAAATGAAGAACAATTTGAAGATAATTTTCTGGATGTATTAGGACGTGACGAGTATCCGAAAGAGTTTAGCTGTGTGGATCAGATTGCAGCATATATTGAAAAGACTTATCATAAGAAAATTACGGAAGCAGAAAAAGGATATTTGGCTTATCATGTTATTATTATATTTTCCAATAAATAATAAAGGAGACCAATTATGAAAGACAAAATAAAAAGTACATTGGAACGGTTTTCTAAAGCAATTGTACAGCCATTAATGTATCTTTCCGTGGCAGGTACAATTTTGATTTTGGGTATTTTATTGACGAATACTTCGATTTCTTCTAAGATTACTTTCCTGCAGGCAGCACCGTTTCAGCTGATTGGGAAATTAATCTATGATTCTTTGATGTTTTTAATTAATAATTTAAGTATTATTTTCTGTGTGGGAATTGCAGGGGCATTGGCAAAAAGGGATAAAGGACATGCTGCTTTAATCGCTTTAATGGCATATTTTATATTTTTAAATGCCAATCATATTACGTTGGAATTTTTTAATAAAATTGCAGAACCTGGTATGTTGGGACTTTATGGAACAGGACAAGCTAGTGTAATGGGAATTCAAGTACTGGATATGGGAGTATTTGGAGGAATTATTTTGGGTTGTCTGACAGGAGGAATTTTTAATAAATTTGGAGGAAAACAGTTTAAAGGATATTTTTCTATGTTTTCTGGTGTGAGATTTCCTTTTTTGTTAATGATTTTAGTATCCCTTGGAATGGGGTTTATCGTAGCATTTGTATGGCCAGTTGTACAGACTGGAATAGCAGCTCTTGCTAATTTGATTAATCGAAGCGGAAATATAGGATTGTATCTCTATGGAGTATTAAACAAACTTTTAGTTCCTACTGGACTGCATCATTTAATCTATGCACCGTTCCAGTTTACAGATGTAGGCGGAACATTGGTATTGGGAGAGCAGGTGATTGCCGGTGCTTATCCAATCCGTGTGGCAGAGATGAATATGCCGGATGTGATGTTTTCTGATTCCACTTATTATAATAGTTATTCTTTTAATAATTTATTCCCATATATGGGTATTTGTTTTGCTTTTATTACAACTGCTTATAAAAAGAATAAAGAAAAGACAAAGGCTATGTTGGTTCCGCTTATGGTAGCAGCGGTGCTTTCTTGTATTACAGAGCCAATCGATTTTATCTTTGTATTTGCTGCACCGATTTTATTTTTAGTTCATTCTCTTATTAGCGGTGCCAGTTTGGTACTGTTAAAAGTATTACATATTCCAGCATCAACAAGCGGAGGTATTGTCAATATTTTAATTTCCAATCTTGTTTTGGGAATAGAGAAAACAAATTGGCCGATGTTGTTTGTAGTGGGTGCGGCAGTGGCAGTGGTTTATTATTTCCTGTTTGTATTTATGATTCAGAAGCTGGATTTGAAGACACCTGGACGGGAAGAAGAAGGAAAAGAGGCTGCTGTTTTGGCAAGTTCGGAAAAGACTAAGGCTCCGGTTCAGAAGAGTACAGAGACAAAAGAAGCAGAAGGGAAAGGGACAGATGCAGTAACGATTATTCGAGGGCTTGGCGGAAAGGCAAATATTGAGACAGTCGATAATTGTTTTACCAGACTTCGGGTAACAGTAAAAGATGAAAATCTGATTCAAGAGGATGTTATTAATCAGGTGAAAAACAGCGGAATTAAGCGAAAGGGAAAAGATATTCAGATTATATTTGGAATGCAGGTAGCGGCTGTGCGTGGAGAAGTAGAAGACGCATTAGAGAAAATGTAGATAAATAGGTATGTATTAATAAAAAAGAAGATTTATTTTATTTATATAGAAAAAGGAGGATAAAAAATTATGATTATTACAATTGTTGGAGGCGGAAGTACATTTACACCAGGTATTGTGAAGTCGATTGCACTGAGAAGAGAAGAGTTAGGCGTGGATGAAGTGAGGCTGTTTGATATTGATAAAGATCGGCAGTATAAGGTAAGTCTTGTAGTAGACTGGATTTTAAAAGATATGAATTCTCCGATTCAGCTTACCGTAACAACCGATGAAGAAACTGCTTATAAGGATGCTAATTTTATCTTTGCCCAGATGCGGGTTGGAAAATATGCGATGAGAGAGCAGGACGAGAAGATACCGCTTCGCCATGGCTGTGTAGGACAGGAAACCTGTGGGTGCGGCGGCTTGGCATATGGACTTCGAACCATGTATCCAATGATGAAGGTAATAGATGATGTAGAAAAATATGCAGCAAAAGATTATTGGATTTTAAATTATTCCAATCCGGCAGCAGTTGTTTCTGAAGCATGCCGTGTACTGCGTCCAAATGCTAGAATTATTAATATTTGTGATATGCCGATTGCAATTATGGAAATGGTAGGCAGATGCTTAAATGTGCCGCAGTTTACCGATTTTGATTTTAATTATTTTGGACTGAATCACTTTGGATGGTTTACCGAATTGACATATCAGGGACGGGATCTGAAGAAAGAAATTTTTGATTATGTAATGGAACACAAAACATTGCTTCCAATGGATGTTATTCAGAAGTTAAAAGAGCACGAGGCAGTTGGAGAACGGCATCTAAATTCCTCTTGGATTCACACTTGGAATAATGTCTATAAAGTATTAAAATTAAATCCAGAATATCTGCCGAATACGTATCTTCAGTACTATCTTTTGTCAAAAGATGTAGTAGAGGAATCCGATCCGAATCATACCCGGGCAAATGAGGTAATGGAGACAAGAGAGAAAGATTTATTCGAGGGAATCGATCACTATATTGCAACAGGAGAAGTAACGGCAAAGGCATTTTATCACGGGGCACATGGAAATTATATTGCAGATTTGGCGAGTGCACTGAAAAATGATACAAAGAAGAAATTTATTGTAATTGTAGAGAATAAGGGAGCGATTGAAAATATTGCCGGAGATGCGATGGTAGAGGTACCAGCATATATGGGAAAGAATGGTCCAGAAGTGGTTCGCCAGGGTAAGATTGATGAATTTTATAAGGGATTAATGGAACAGCAGCTTGCTTCTGAAAAACTGATTATTCAGGGAGGAATAGAAGGTTCTTATGAAAAGGTTTGGAAGGCATTTACCATGAATAAAACTGTACCTTCTGCTACGGTGGCAAAAGCTATTTTAGACGATATGATTATAGCAAATAAAGAATTTTGGCCAGAATTAAAGTAAGAGTGATCTAGAAAAGAACTATTTATAAAAACTAGGCAGGGCTGTGAGCAGCATTTGTTGGCTGCCTACAGCCCTGGTTTTGCTATTTATTTTTTAGTTCGATTATTTATATGGAGATTATTTTACAGAAATATTTTCTCCAATCAGTCCGATAAATGCCTGTCCCTCTAAGCCTGAGTCTTTATGTGCAATCAGCCATTTATTTTTAGCGGTGAGAAGCTTATCTTCGCCCTCTGTTTTATGAGAAGTATTTAGCTCTAAATTGGTATCTTTCGGCAGAACAACAACACAGCGGAAACCGTCTTTGTCTGCATTGCAAGGTGCATAGTGCAGGGTAGTGGCATAGATTTCTACTGCGGTTTTGGCAGGTAAAAGAAACGCTTCTATTTTAGAAGTATCATATGTAAAATCCTCTGTAATGTCCTGCTGACAGCCAAGCAGTAAAATTAAATCTTTCTGAGCTACATTAATTTCAGAAGAACGGTGATATTCTACTGCATTTAAAAGGTAGTTGTTGCCGTTGCAGTATCCAATCTGAATAGGCAGTTCACCATATACTTCATTTTGAAACTGCTGGCAGACCGGCAGTGCTTCTAATGCCGGATCAGAAGGAATATAGATTACATCTTCTGGAAGCGGTGTATGCTCCATTGCCTGCAAAAGGGCATCAGTAGTTACATTTTTTAAAATGCGTCCATATTTTCGAAATTTGGAATCGGTAATCTGATAAATCTGCATAATAATAAAAATCCTCCATTTTAATTAAAATAAAATTTATTGCTGAATTAACTGCAGTACTTCTTCTTGGCTTGGATAGGAATCGATAGCTCCGTGTTTTTGTACACTAAGGGCACAAAAACCATTGGAAAATCTTAAATAATCCCGAAGCTCATCTGCCTGAAGGGTTTCGATTTCCTTTCCGCCTGCACATAGTTGATAGAGAAAAGAACCAATAAACCCGTCTCCGGCTCCGGTCGTATCGACAGCTGCAACTTTAAAACCGTCCGCTTGAGAAGAAACCGTCTTTGTATAGGCTTGTGCTCCGTTACTTCCAGTTGTATAGATAATCAGACGGCTGTGAGCAAGTAAGGTATGTTTGGCTTTTTCTATATCTGTTTCTCCTGTAATAAATTCCAATTCTTCATCGGATACTTTAAGAATATCCGCATATGGAAGGAATTCTAAGATAGCAGCTTTTAGGGCTTTTGGACTTTTCCAAAGGGCCAAGCGGATATTTGGATCAAAACTGATCAGTGCTCCTTGTTCTTTTGCATAAAGGATAGCTTTTCGGTGTGCTTCTTTCATTGGAAAATCACCTAAGGAGACAGAGCAAAAGTGCAGGACACCACAGTCTTGAAACCATTCTTTTTGAATTTCGTCTTCTGACAGCAGCATATCTGCTCCTGGATTGCGATAGAAAGAGAATTCCCGATTGCCGTCTGCAGCAAGTGAGACAAAAGCGAGAGAGGTATTTGCCCTTTCTGTACGAAGCACATAGCTGCATCCGATCTGATGGGAGAGGAAGTCATCTAAAATTTTATCACCGAATGGATCGTTTCCTAATTGAGTAATCATTTCTGAACTTCCACCCAGGCGAGTAAAAGCACCACATACATTGGCAGGTGCACCGCCGGTCTTTGGAGAGAAACTTTCTACTTCTTTGATTTTTTTACCGGTTTGAGATGGGGCAAAATCAATTAATGCTTCCCCGATTGCAATTAGTTTTTTCATGATATATTGTTCCTTTCTTATGATAATATTCTACCAAAACTTTACTTCCGGTTTTGCAATTTGGTATCCTGCACTAATCATTACTTCATTCCAGCAGTGATAACATTCCGGCAGATCATACCAGCGTTCATTAGCTTTCGTCTCTGTTAGAGCGATTTTTTGTCCTACATAAGTTTCGCTGTTTGATATAGGAACAGCCATATTTTCCTTGCTTAAATCTAGTGTAGAGATAATACTAGGAACCGTAACAATCGTTTTTCCCTCTGTCTCTACATAAAGATTTTCATTTTGAAATATTACTTTAAATAGTTCACCGCTATCTGCCTGAACAGTTGTCACCCCTGTATCAAATCCTCCTGCAGATGTAATCTGTATATCAGTAATGGTACCTGTTTTTACAATCGGTTGGAATGGAATCTTTTTTTCTTTAAAATAATTCTGGAGTTTTTCAACGGCATTTCCCGTTGGAGTAGTCATTAAAATATTTCCAACTTCAATTGCCAGTGTAATCTGTCCCAGTGCAGATGCCTGCAGATGCTGTTCTTTATTCATAATCCAAGCTGCAAAACCAATGCCCTGATCAAATGCCTGACACATATATCGGGCAATTTTTTCACAGGCAACACAGTCCATGGGATCTTTTGTTCGTGCAACAATCGTATCTCCTGCTTCGCTTGCAAGAATAACCGGACTGGTTGGAATTCCATGAACCGGCAGCAAACCGGTATTTAATTCAGGAACAGCACGTCCGTTTCCGTCCGTGTCAAGAATCGGCAGTCCGCATTTCCATGCAGCATATAGCGGAAGCATGGTATTGCCGCCGCCCATTTCTCCAGAATAGATATATTTTAATTCTTTTCCTCTAAATTTAGCTTCTTCTCCCATACCCTTGACTGCATTAACGGATTCGTCCTGAAATGTTTTTCCTTTGGTGGCTACAGGGGAGCCTAGTGCAGCAATCATGGTAGAAACAATATTGGGATCGTTTTCCATCTCTTGGATGTCAATCATTTTGATAGATGCATTAGGATCTTCTTTGTAGATTGCCTCAATTAGGGCAAGTCCTTCTTCGCTGGACCCTCCGCCTCCTCCGCCGTAAAAACTAGAGCCATAAACGAGATTTGTCAATTCGGTGCGGTTTAATTCTCTTGCCATTTTCTTACCTCTTCTACTTTCTTTGTTATTTTTAATAAATATGTTTGCCTTTTTCTATGATACATTCGTTGTCAAGCCACACGGTTGGAGCTTGGATAATCATATCATAGTGCATATCACAGTCCTGCTGTCCCCCCATAAATAAGTTATTTCCGCAGGCGATATGAATGGTGCCAAATACCTTTTCATCTACCAGACCGTTGCCCATAATCTTACAGGCTGGATTTGTGCCAATGCCGAATTCGCAGACATTTCTGGCGGTGTCTTCAAATTGATTGATAAATTCTTCAAATGCTTTGGCGTCTTCGCCTTCTGTTTTTATAATTCTTCCGTTTTGAAAGGTGATAGTAAGTGGGTTTTCCATTACTTTAAAGTCGGCAATGACACCGTCTACTACCAGGATGCCGTCTCCTTTTGTCTCTATTGGGGCAACCATGGCTTCTCCTGCCGGCAGATTGCCGAAGGCTCCTTTTTCGGTTAATTTTCCAGTATCTGCAATGCCCTGTCTGCCGCTGCAAAAAAGGGTAAGGTCGGTACCAGATTCTGTTGTGATGTGTATTTTTTCTGCTTTTGTAAGCTTTTCTGCTAAGATAGTTCCCATGCGTTCTACTTCATTATAATCGGCTCCCAATGTATGTTGTACGATTTCTTCGGTAATGCCCGGCATAGAGGCAATGCGGCAGCCCCTTTGGGTTGCTTCGGATCTGCCCTTTGTATGAGTAAAGGAGCCGGTGGTAATCATCATACAGACGTCAGCCTGATCGATTGCCGCTTTTGATAGTTCCGGCATTTCTCCAGAGTGATGCACCGGACCGCAGACCATAACGGTTTCCACGCCTAAGTCATTCCCTGCTTTTACGAATTCTTTTGCCAGTTTTAGCTGTTCGGTGTCGGTAAGAATAAGAAATTTTTCGCCTGGTTTTACCCCCATACAGGATTGAATTGAGATTTTTGCAGCTTCATATGTCTGATTCATGGTTTGATCTCCTTTGCAAATGGATTATAATTTGGATTTTTTATTATGGTACATAGGATACAATAGACGATAACGGTTACGACAATGCCGATTAGTTCCGGGATAAAAAATTTATCGAAGTAAGTGGTTAATGCACCACAGATCCAGGCAGTAATACCCAGCCAGTTGATGCCCGGAAATGGTTTCCAGCCTTCGCTTTTTCCACGACCCATAATCCAGTAGTCTGCGATAAGAACGGCACAGATTGGTGTGATTAAGTAGCTTAGAATAGATAGGAAGTCTACAAAATAGTAGATAATACCGCCTAGGGAAAGCAGGATTCCGATAATGCTGCAGACTGCAGTAACAAGTGCTCTTTTTTCATCTTTCATTTTAAAAATATTTACAACGGCGATGCCTGCAGAATAGGCATTTCCTACATTGGTTGTCCAGGTGGCAAGAATAAGAACGAGCATACCTGCTATAGGAAGTCCTACATTTGCGAACATTACTGTAATATCGGAGTTGCCGGAACAGATGGATAGAATGGCACCGCATGCCAGTGCACCTACACCTGCCGGAATAACGCCGAACAGACAGGAAAGAGCAGCACTTTTTCCGTCTTTACTGTAGCGGTTATAATCGCCGCAGGTAGCGGCACCGGAAATAAAACCGCCGACAGAAAGGGTAATTCCTACTAACATACCGCCGTTTCCAGATGGTTGGTAAGCAGACAGCGTAGCAATACCGCCACCGCTTAAGGCTATGGAAACACCGTAAATCAGAAAGACAAACAGCAGCGGAACACTAATCATATTGAGGATTTTGGTTAGACCGATGCCGTAAAATGCAGTGATTAACATTAATGTACCCCAGATAATACAGGAGAGCCATTCAGGGAAATTGATGCCAAAGCTAGATTGCAGCAGTGTACAGAAAGACGAGGCACATACGATGGTTTGATAA